>NZ_CP004021.1:580000-886116 GCF_001021085.1 Candidatus Liberibacter africanus PTSAPSY
ATATAGCAGAACGATTGCATTCTTTGCGCTTGCAAGCTCAAGAAATAATACAAACTATGCCCAATATACGAAATGCCGTAGTTACGCTCACAGGCAATAAAAATCCCGACCAAGGCATAAAGAAAATAATACACACTAAATCAAATGTTAAGTCATTCATAGCTGTCGCTTCCGGTAAAGGAGGTGTTGGAAAATCAACTACTGCTGTTAATATCGCCTGTGCATTGAAAAGTAAAGGTTACAATGTTGCTATACTTGATGCAGATATTTATGGTCCATCCGTACCAAAACTTTTGAAGTTGTCTGGAAAAGCGGAAATATCAAAAAAAAAACCTTAAAACCTATGGAAAATAGGGGTGCGTTTTGTCATATATCTCTATAATCCTTTTGATATCAACATTCGTATAGATTTGTGTTGTTGAAAGTTTGGCATGGCCTAAAATACTTTGAATAGATCTCAAGTCTCCTCCATTAGAAAGAAGATGCGTCGCAAAAGAATGACGTAAGGTATGGGGAGTCGTGCTTAAGTTTTTTCTTATATCACATAAAATATTATGGGACTAAAAGTGTTCCAGAACCGTTTTTAGTCAGTATTTCCATGAGAATAGAATGTTTCTTTGTTCCATCAAGAATAGCAATGCTCTTTACACCATTTTCAATAGCTTTAATTGATGTTTCAATTTTAGGAATCATTCCTCCAGAAATAGTGCCGTCTTTAATGAGAAAACGAGCTTCCTCGATAGATAATTTACTGATTAATTTTTTATTTTTATCAAGAACTCCAGGAAACGTTTGTCAGGAATAGAAAGACGTATAGCATTTAATTTTCCTGCTATAGCTCCAGCAAAAGTATCAGCATTTACATTATAAGTAGCTCCATCATATCCAGGTGCTATAGGAGCTATCACGGGTATAATTTTTGATTTTGTTAAAATATCAAGAATAGTGCGATTCACTTCTGTTATTTTACCAACAAAACCTAAGTCTATTTTTTTATTAGTATTTGATGATGAATCCAATAAAGGAAGATATTTTTCAGCGAACACCATATTGCTATCTTTTCCGCATATACCGATAGCTTGAGCACCACTTTGATTGATTAAAGAAACAATATTTTTATTAATTGATCCTGCAAGAACCATTTCAACAACTTCTGCTGTTTTTTGATCTGTAATACGTAAACCATTCTTAAATTTGGATTTTATACCCATTTTTTCAAGAACTGCTCCTATTTGTGGACCACCTCCATGGACAATAATAGGTGTAATATTTGATTTTTGTAACAGAGCAATATCGGTAGCAAAATTATTACTTAGATCCGCACAATCCATTACATGTCCTCCATATTTGATGACAATGGTTTTATTCTCATAAAAATGTACGAATGGAATTGCTTGTTCTAAAATATTCGCTTGAAATTGATATATTTTTTCCGTCATTAATAAACACTCTGTTATCATTAATTATCATTATAAAGGTAAAGCAAGTTTTTATAAAAAGATATCGTTAAAAGATAAATAAATAGATGTTTATTTAGAAAATAATGTTATTTTCAAGTATTTATTATTTCAAGAATCGCCTTTCGCAATTCTTCTATCCCGTCTCTTTTAACGATAGAGGTGGAGATTACTTCTGGATGTGCTGCAGGGTGATTGCGTAGCAAGGATTTTGTTTTTTCCAACGTTTCTTGTTTTATGAGAGGAGAAATTTTGTCAATCTTTGTAAGAATTACTTGATAAGATACCGCTTTTTTGTCTAAAAAAGAAAAAACATCATGGTCTATTGGTTTTATTCCATGACGACAATCAATCAATAGATATACACATCTTAAGGTTGATCTATTAGATAGATATCTAATAATTAACTCTCCCCAAGAATCAACATTTTTTTTAGGTGCTCGAGCATAACCATATCCTGGCATATCAACTAAGACCATTGCTGGAAGATTATCTTTTATACCAAAATAATTATTTGGGACAAAAAAATTTAGATGCTGAGTACGTCCTGGTGCATTAGATGTTCTTGCTAAGTTTTTTCGATTAACTAAAATATTAATTAAGGATGATTTCCCAACATTTGAACGCCCAGAAAAAGCTATTTCAGGAGGGCCTTCTTCTGGTAAAAGTTCTATTTTTGGAATTCCTTTCAGAAACATCCACAGCGGTTTTGTAAATATTTTTTGATTTATCAATAGTTTTATCCATAATAATAAATTATTTCACAGGAAGACAGTAAAATAAAAATTATATTTATTAAGAATCAGAGGATTTCGAAAATATAGAACGTAATCTATCCATCAGGCCAATTTCGGCACCGTGCATTTTCATGATAATGATTTGTTGAATGATTGATATAACATTGCTCCAAGACCAGTATATAATCAGGCCAGCAGGAAAAGAAGATAAGACAAAAGCAAGCAGTAATGGCATCCATTTTATCACCATCGCCTGTCCTTTATCTGTAGGAGGTGGGCTCAATTGCATTTGAATAAACATAGATAGACTCATTATTATAGGCCATATGCCAAGGTGCAAGAATCCAGGAAGATGAAACGGTAATACTCCAAATAATGTAAAAACATTAGTTGGATCAGGCGCAGCGAGATCTTGAATCCATCCTAAAAAAGGAGCATGTCTCATTTCTAGAGATATAGAAATAACCTTATAAATAGCAAAGAATACAGGTATTTGAAGCAATATAGGCCAACATCCTGCTAGAGGGTTAACGTTATTTGCTTTGTATAATTCGAGTATTGATTTCTGTAATACTTGAGGAGGGGATTCTTTTAATTTTTCCCGTAATTCATCTATTTTTGGTTGAATGTTTTTCATATTAGCCGTAGAAACGTATTGCTTTTTTGCTAATGGAAAGAACATAAGTTTGACAAAAACTGTTGTCAGCATAATTGCAATTCCAAAATTTCCTACAAGATTATAAAAATAACTCATAAGCATAGACATGGGTTTTGTGATAAAATAAAATATGCCCCAGTCAATAAGCATTTCAAATTGTGGTATTTCCCATGTTTTTTCGTAATAATGAAGTGTAGAAAGTTTTTTAGCTCCTACAAATAGAAAATTAGTCGTTACTTTTGACTTTCCAGGAAGAATAGTAATTTCATCAGCTGTAAAATTTGCTTGGTAACGAGCGTGTCCATCAGGAAAATACTTAAATTGGCTCTGAAAAGATGTATCTTTAGATGGAATGAAAATAGATGCCCAATACTTATCGGATATTCCAAGCCAACTGTTAGATTTGTGATAATTAGAAGCGCTAGATTTTTCAATTTCGGAATATTTACCCTCTACAAGGGATTTGTTTTCTAAAATAGCTATAAATCCTTCTTGTACTCCTAAGGTATTGGTTTCTTTTCCTAGTTTGTAACGTACCATTCTTCCATATGGAGAGAGGACAACGTTAAGATTGCTATTATTTGTAATTGTATCCACTATTTTGAAGAGATAGTGTTCGTCTAAGGATATAACACGTTCAAATAGAATATTTTGTGCGTTTCTGAAAGATAATTTTATTGGAGTAGAAGGTGTGAGAGTTTTTTCAGATACCGCGCTCCAAACAGTATTCTCATTTGGTAATTCTACGTTGTTAGCTTTGGAAATATAATCCAATTGGGAAAAATAGGCATTTTTTGTATTTGATGGACTGAAAATGGTGACGATTGGGCTATCATTTGAAACATTTACTCGGTAGTTTCGCAAACTAAGATCATCAAATTGAGAGCCTTTTAGGTTAATTGATCCGACAAGATCATCGTTTTTAATTTCAATTCGAGGAGATCTGGATAAGGATTGCGCATGATCATCCATAGGAATGGCTGTATTAAGGGTATCAATTTGATCTGATTTTTTAATCTCTTGGGCATTTTTTTGCGCATTATTAATCTCCGCGATGCGGGGATAAACGTAAAAGGTTTGCCAAGCGTATAAAATGGCAACAGACAGAGCTATAGCCAAAAAATAGTTCCAATTTCTTTCCATCACGGTTTCCTAAAGAAATTTTTTCCTGAATAATATGCGTGCTTGTTGTGAAGAACACGTTTAACGAAATGGTTGCAAAGTTCTTTAAAAGGGGCAAAAAGAGCACTTCTTTTAGCAATTAAGACATAATCATGCCCATATTGTAAAATACTCTCTGATTCATAAATCCGAACAACTTCTTTCAATCGACGACGTATCCGATTGCGTTCAACTGCGCACCCCTGTTTTTTTGTGACAGTAAAACCTATGCGTGGTGACAAGCAGGGATTACGGTTGTTAAGTACTCCTAAAGAAAAAAAAGGACCATTGCGGAATTCTCCTTTTTTCACGAGGGTAAATTGCTTACGTTTTTTAAGTGTACAAATGTTGTTCATCTACAATTTTTAAGAATCACAGTTATTTTTTGACATGATAGCCAAGATCTCTAAGCAGATAAGCGTTTGCGTCCTTTGGATCTTCGACGATTAAGTGTTTTTATGCCATTGCGTGTAGACATGCGGGTAAGAAATCCACAACGTCTTTTTCTTACAATATTAGAAGGATTATACGTACGTTTCATTTTATCAACAACCCAAAGGGCCCTTCACGATTAATATACCACAGAACTTTCCACTGTAAATAAGAAATCCTCTGAAGTCAATTCAGTGTTTTGATTTCATTTGAATAGATATTTATGACTTTTGTATTTACAACAGATTAGATATTGTAAAATATGATATGTATTTTTTTATCAATGTTAGGTAGATCTCTAATCAATAATAGAAATGTTTTTAAGGAAGATAGATAGGGATAGAAGATGGAAAAAGGAGTTCTACCAGATAAAGCAATAGCTGCGTTAATTGAGAGTGGAAATATTCTTTCTGATTGTCCAGTAGATAAAGATCAGATTCAGCCTGCTAGTTTAGATTTGCGTCTTTCTTCAAAAGCATATCGAGTTAGTGCAAGTTTTTTGCCGAATGGAGAAGACCTTGTTTTAGATAAAATAGAGCGCTTTAAATTACACGAAATAGATCTTTCAAGAGGTGCGGTATTAGAAGCAAATTGCGTATATATAGTTCCATTGATGGAGCGCTTAGATCTTAAAAAAGGTATTTTTGCTTATGCTAACCCTAAAAGCTCTATTGGGAGAATAGATGTATTTGCTCGATTGATCGTCGATAGATGTCAAAAGTTTGATAGAATTCCTGCAAATTATAATGGGCCTCTTTATTTAGAAATTTCTCCGAGTAGTTTTCCTGTTTTTGTAAGGGCTGGCTCTCGTTTATCGCAAATTAGATTGGTGGATGAACAGAGATTTTGTTCTTCAAAGGAATTAAGGGAAATTCATAAAGACACCCCTTTGGTTCGAGGTGGATTATTGAATTTTTCAGAAGAAGGTATAGCATTGTCCATTGATCTTAAAGGAGAAAAAGATGGAAAGGGCGTGGTAGGATACAAGAGTAAGCGTCATACAACGAGGATAGATATTGACTCACAAAAAAAATACGAGATACGGGATTTCTGGGATCCTCTGTATGCTGAAAATGGGTCTAGCCTGGTTTTAGACCCTAATGAATTTTATATTTTTGCTTCACGAGAATTTTTGCAAATTCCACCTTTTCTAGCAGCTGAGATGAGTCCATACGATCCCTTGATAGGAGAATTTAGGGTTCATTATGCGGGGTTTTTTGATCCTGGATTTGGATATTCATTACAAAAGGATACAGGTACAGGTGCAAAGGCTGTTTTGGAAGTGCGTTCGTATCTCCCATTTGTTTTAGAACATGGTCAAATTATTGGGCGACTTAAGTATGAGCGTATGATGGAAGAGCCAGAAAATATTTATGGGGTAGAAAGGGGTTCTAATTATCAATTACAAGGATTAAAATTATCGAAGCATTTTCAAGATATTTAGGTAATTTCGTGATCATAATTTTTTATCGTTTTTTGATAACAAGAAGTAGGATTTATGGTAGAAAAATATCTATACATGATACGCTCAATGTTTGTGTCTACCACAACGGCAAATTGATTGAATGCAATGGCGACTATAGCAAGATACTGGATAGCCTTATATGCTAGGAAGTTTTTTTTAATATTTTAATTTTATTGAGGGGAAATTCCTCCATATTTTTGTAATATAATATTGGCACATTTTTTGATATTTCTTGCTCTTGTATATTATCTAATCCCTGCTCATGCAGATAAAATTTCCTCATTTTTAGTAGGGGGGGCAAAATTTTGTGGGACGTTTTTGCATAATTTTTTTTAAAATAGGGCTCTGCCGTTGTAACGGTTATTTGTTGTAACATTGTTTCGGGAATCCATATCCTATAAGGGATAGTTAGAATAGATCCCTTGGTTTTTAAAAAAGATCTCCAGGGAAGTGTACGGTGATTAGTATCGTGCCAATTGAGAATTTTGGATTGAATCATATATTCAGATGGAAGTATGTTTTATTGAACTCTATTTAATTTATGCATTAAGAATGTTGCTAAAGCATAATAATAGCTTTCATCAAATTGAAAAAATGGTAAAATGACATTACCTTTATTTAAGCAGGATCTTTTGTCTTTAACGGTGATATTTAAGGTGTCTACCCATAATAGAGACTTTCTGGATTGGTTTATGCAATGTTGTTATGTGAGAGGGGTTGGTTTAAATGATGATGCACTTTTCTAAAGTCATTGATGGTTTGCTTGACCCTTTTTTACATCGTAGAGCAGGAATTAGTATGTCTCTTATCAATGCGTGGAGTGAAATTGTAGGCAGGGATGTTGCCAAGTGTTGTAGGCCGGAAAAAATAATTTGGCAAAATAGAAACCCCGTTGAAAAAAAAGGTGTTTTAAACGATGTTGGTGGCACTTTAATTATTGCGTGTAAGGGCTCGCATGTTGTTTTTTTGATGCATGATCAATCGAAAATCATTCGGAATGTGAATGTTTTTTTTGGATTTTGTGCTATTAGAAGAGTTCGTTTTCTTCAAAGATCTATGGCTGTTGCAATTCGAGATACTTCTACTCCCCCTCCTGTTCCTGGAAAAGATGATTGTGAAAAAATTGACAAAATGACTGAGAAAATTAAGGATGAACCATTAAAACAGGCGTTAGTTCGCTTTGGTCGTGCTGTAGTTGGATGTTCCTATTGTAGTGGATAGGTATTAAATAGTTCATTGATATACACTAATACATTATACAAAGTACGTTCTGATGGAAAATAAATATTCAAATGGGAGTCAAAAGAATGATTAGTAAAACTAAAATAGGAGTTTGTGGAGGTATAGCGCTACTTTTCGCAACATCTTTCTTTTTGTATTTTCGTAAAGAAACCCCTCCTTTGAAGGAGTTGCCAGATCCCTATGGTATAGTAGATTTCCGTGCCTTGCTAGCAGCTTCTCCAAGAACTATGAAAGAAATGTCAATTGGACAAAAAGATGCGCCAGTTACAATGATTGAATATTATTCAATAACATGTTTTCATTGTGCAGAATTTCATAATGAAAAGTTCAGATTAATAGAAGATAAATACATAAAAACTGGTAAGTTACGGTATATCTTACGAGAATTTCCATTGGATTCTGTTTCTATGGCTGCATTTATGTTGGCGCGATGTGCAGAGAATCGTGTTCAAAATGGGTATTGGAATTTTGTATCCTTGCTATTTAACAAGCAGAATGATTGGATAAATTCGAAAAATTATCAAGATTCCTTGTTGAATATGGCTAAGTTTGCTGGTTTTTCTAAACAGGATTTTGATATGTGTTTGAAGGATCAAAGTATTTTAGATGACATTAAAGCCGGGAAAAAACGCGCTTCTGAGGATTTTTCAATTCATTCTACTCCTGCCTTTTTCCTTCAGGGAAATCTGTATTTGGGTGATATGCCGTGGGATATTTTCTCTAAAGTAATTGATAGAGAGATTCAGGATAATACAAGGAAGTAAAACTTTATTTCTTGTTTTCCGAATGCCCAATTTTTCGGTAAATAATTTTTTAGAGATGATAATTTAATGAGCAATTTATTTTTATTGTTTAGATATATATTTAGTATGACGATTTTTTGTGTAACGGGATTTAGATGTGTTTGTACAAAAGGTAGATCGGGCGTATGAAAAATATAGATGGGTACTTTCTTTCTGGTGTGTTGCTCTATTTTGCCACATTTGAAGGATTTATGGTCGGAATATTGAAATGCCTAAAAAAGTGATGATCGTAGAAGATAATGAGTTAAATATGAAGCTTTTTAGAGATTTGATTGAGACGTCTGGGTATACGTCTATTCAGACAAGAAATGGAATGGAGGCGCTAGATCTTGCCCGTCAGTACAAGCCTGATATTATTATAATGGACATACAGCTTCCAGAGATATCTGGATTAGAGATTACAAAAAAAATAAAAGAAGATCCTGAACTACAGAGAATCCCTGTGATAGCGGTAACAGCTTTTGCGATGAAGGGCGATGAGGAAAGGATCCGCAAGGGCGGATGTGAGGCGTATATTTCTAAGCCGATTTCTCTGTCTATTTTTATGGAAACGATTAAAAAGTATATAGGAGAAGCTTGATAATTAATATGTAGAGATGTTACTTATGAAATATAAAAAATGTTTTTTATTTCCAATATGTTATTAATATCCTTATTTGAAAGATAGGATTTAGAATAATATTTTTTATTCGCTTTCATTTGCTGATTCGAAAGATATCATTTTTGGTGGTTTGGATAAAACAGGATATTTATCACACGAAATGAGAGGGAAGAATTCCTCCTGTCTTGTCGTTCAATCAAAGATAATTTTTTTCAAAGGTGTTAGGTGTTCTAAAATAATTTCCAGATGACGTATACACAAATATTGCAATATTGTGTGATACTGAGCAATGCTGACAAAGTTGAAAGAGATATACTTCTTATAATCAAATCTCCATTACGAGCTATTCCCTGATTGTGGATAATTCCTAAAAATTTTTCTCAATTAACATAATACAAAGTCTATCGAATAAGTTTATTAAGAATATTGTTTGTAAGAAGACAAAATCACCTTATTTCTAAGAAGATACGGGATCGCTATAAATGAGAAGGAAAATCAATATAATCTCTTTTTGGATTCGAGATTACGATAACCAATTATTGATTTTAAGTCATTCCCATGTATTTGGGGAATAATGCCGTATTACCATGCATTTGGTTCGAAAAACACTAATCAAATGGCAATACTATAAATTGCAGATGATGCGACTTTGAGTTTTTACTTTATCTTGCTTTCTTTAAATTGTACATGTTTTCTGATGACGGGATCGTATTTGCTTTTGACCATTTTTCCAGACATAGTACGGGAGTTCTTTTTTGTAACATAAAAAGATCCAGTTTCTGCGGATGATATAAGTTTAATTTTTATAGTTGCTGCTTTTGCCATTTTTTGTTCCAGAACATTTCGCTTTACAATATACCACTAATACATAGTAAAAAATCGATAGTAAACCCGTATAACAGTGAAAGGAAAATCTACGATTCGTTCTTAGTAAAGTCAAGAAGAATTCTCGTTTTTAAGATGAATGACTATTCGATGAATAATATAGAAAATATTACAACTATATGGTATACGATTGGGGATATGTTGTTTTATATAGGATCTGATGCAAGAAGAGGTCTGCTTTCGATTCTTAATTGGCGATCTTCTTGGCTAGATGAGGATTGTTATGATTACTTATTTTAAGTCCATTGTTTTTTTTATTTCAAGTATAATGCTTTCTGGTTTTGATTTTATCGTCATGAATCCTTATGGGGATATCGCTTTGCAACAAGCAAGACTTATTCGTATAGCGGTTGTCTTGATGTTGTTGATAGTTGTTCCGGTTTTTTTTGCCATCTTGTTTTTTGCATGGCGATATCGCAATTGTAGCAAGACAGCGCGTTATGATCCTAAATGGTATCATTCTAATTTATTGGAATTTTTCATTTGGGTTGTCCCATTGGTTATTATAGTTTGTTTGGCTACAATCACATGGAATTCGACTCATCTTCTAGATCCTTATGCCCCCTTACAGAGAATCAGCGATGGCAAGCCTATCGAAAAGAATAGCAAGCCTCTCATCATAGAAGTCGTGGCTTTGGATTGGAAGTGGCTTTTTTTATTCCCAGAGTGGAATATTGCGACAATCAATGAATTAGTTGTTCCGATTGATCGTCATTTGGAATTTAGGATTACGGCTTCTTCTGTTATGAATTCTTTTTATATCCCCGGTTTGGCTGGACAGATTTATGCTATGGCTGGCATGGAAACCAAATTGCATGCAGTTATGAATAAAGAAGGGGTATATAATGGTTTTTCTGCTAATTATTCGGGAAGAGGTTTTTCTCAAATGCGGTTTAAATTTTACGGAAAATCAGCCAAGGGGTTCGAAGATTGGATTGCAAGAGTAAAGAGTCAAGGAGTAGCGCTTGATCGCAAAAGATACCTTCTGTTAGAAAAGCCTTCAGAACATGATCCAGTACTTTATTTTTCTTCTGTAGAGAGGGGGATATATCATGCTATCCTTAATTTTTGTGTTACCCCAGGTAAAATATGTATGGATGAAATGATGCGTATTGATTCTATGGGTGGGGGAGGCATAAAAGGTGTCAGTCGTCAATCTCTTGTACATGATGAAGGTTACAGATGGCAGTAAAAACAAAATATAAAATTGAAAAGAACAACCAATTCAACTGTGATCAATATATTGTCAAAAGGACGTCTGTATCCTGATTTTTATATTTTAGGTAATTGACGTTTATTGTGTAAGGAAGAAAGTATATGCTACAAAATATTGATTTCTTTAAGGTTATATTTGGACGTCTCACACTTGATTCTATCCCATATAATATCCCCATAGTATTAGGTACATTTTTTGTTGTGGCTTTGATAGGCATAGCTGTTGTTTGTGCCATTACGTATTATCGTCTTTGGGGGTATTTGTGGACAGAGTGGTTTACAAGTGTTGATCATAAAAAGATAGGTATTATGTATATAATCCTATCGTTGATAATGCTTTTCCGAGGTTTTGCTGATGCCATTATGATGCGTCTTCAACAAGCTATGGCTTCCGGAGGAGGGGCGGGGTATCTAGATGCGCATCACTATGATCAAATATTTACAGCGCATGGTGTGATTATGATTTTTTTCATGGCGATGCCCATGATTACTGGTCTTATGAATTTCGTAGTTCCGTTACAAATAGGAGCTAGAGACGTTTCTTTTCCCTTTTTAAATAATTTGTCTTTTTGGATGACTGCGGCAGGTGCGGTGATCATAATGTTCTCGTTATTCATAGGAGAATTTTCTTCTGTAGGTTGGTTAGCTTATCCTCCATTATCTGGGATAGCTTATTCTCCAGGGGTTGGAGTTGATTATTATATTTGGGGTCTTCAAATTGCAGGGATTGGAACAACTTTATCTGGAATTAATTTAGTCGTAACTATTATAAAAATGCGCTGTCCAGGAATGACAATGATGAAAATGCCAATATTCGTTTGGACAGCTTTTTGTTCTAATATCATGATTGTAGCGTCCTTCCCTATTTTAACAGCCACTCTTTTCTTGTTAACTCTTGATCGTTATATAGGGACCAATTTCTTCACCAATCATCTTGGTGGGAATCCGATGCTATATATTAATTGTATTTGGTTCTGGGGACATCCAGAGGTTTATATACTTGTATTGCCTGCTTTTGGTGTTTTTTCTGAAGTTGTTGCGACTTTTTCTCGTAAGAGACTTTTTGGATATAATTCCATGGTTTATGCTACGTTAGCTATAACGATTTTATCGTTTACCGTTTGGTTGCATCATTTCTTTACCATGGGTTCTGGCGCTAATGTAAACGCTTTTTTTGGAATAATGACAATGATTATTGCGGTGCCTACAGGAGCTAAAATTTTTAATTGGCTATTCACGATGCGTTTGGGGAAAGTGCATTTTGAAGTTCCAATGATGTGGACTTTGGGTTTTATGGTGACTTTCTTGTTAGGGGGAATGTCGGGGGTTTTGCTTTCTGTCCCTCCGGCGGATTTTACGTTGCACAATTCATTATTTCTAGTTGCTCACTTTCATAATACTATAATTGGAGGTGTTGTTTTTGGTGTGCTTGCGGGTGTTGTTTATTGGTTTCCTAAAGCTTTTGGTTATCGACTAGATCCTTTTTGGGGAAAGGTTTCTTTTTGGTGCTGGTTGATTGGTTTTTATCTTGCTTTTATGCCGCTTTATATCCTTGGGCTAAAAGGGGTGACTCGTCGTTTGAGTCAATATGAAGATACCACTTTGCAAATTTACTATGTTATAGCTTTCTTGGGGGCTATTTTGATAGGAGTAGGAATACTGTCTTTTGTTTTATCATTTATTGTCTCTTTTTTAAATAGATCTAAATTGCAGTGTACAAGTGGAGATACTTGGAATGGTCGCACTTTAGAATGGTCTATTCCATCTCCCGCACCGCATTATAATTTTGCTTTTATTCCTATAGTCCATAAAATAGATGCTTGGGAAGATATGAAGAATCGCGGGTATTGTCGTCCAATCGATGGGTTTATGCCGATTCACATGCCAAAAAACACTTCTACGGGAATTATTTTATCAGCATTAAGCGTTGTCTTTTCTTTTGCAATGGTATGGTATATGTGGTGGCTAGTGATTGTTTCTTTTATATCAATTGTTTCCTATACGATTTTGCATACATTTAATTATAATCATGGATACGAAATTTCTGCGAAAGACGTGGCATCTTCGGAAGAAGATTATATAAAAATTAACATGCAACAAATCAAGGAGCATTGTTAAATGAGAGAACTAACAAGTGATAAATCTTCAAATTTTCCGCTTTTTTACGTAAAAGATAAACAAGAAAATTGCGCTGACCATCATGATGGTACGTATCTAGGTTTCTGGATATATCTAATGAGTGATTGTTTAATTTTTGCGGTTTTTTTTGTAATATATGCGGTTCTAGGAAAAAATTATGCTGCAGGTCCAGCGCAGATAGATATTTTTGATATTAGCAGCATTTTTATTTCAACTATCGCCCTGTTGTTATCATCATTATCTTGTAGCTTTGCGACTTTAGTTGCTAAACAGTCTAATAAAGCAGTTGGTTGGTTGTTGATTACGGCATTTTTTGGAATTATTTTTATTATAATGGAGGTCCACGAATTTGTGCATTTGATTTCTATAGGAGCGGTGCCACAGCGTTCTGCTTTTCTATCGTCTTTCTTTGCATTGGTTGGCCTTCATGGATTGCATGTATTTTTTGGCCTTGTTTGGCTTTTTGTACTAGTTGTTCAGATTTTAAATAAAGGTCTTTTCCCGGATAATAGGCGCCGTTTGATGTGTTTTTCGATGTTCTGGCATTTCCTGGATTTAATCTGGATATGTGTTTTTTCTTTTGTATACCTTATGGGTGTCGTTTGATTTGTGGGATATAGAGAAGGAGTAATATAAATATGATAAGGTTTACGGTGTAAAAATGCATCATTTTGGAACAAGAAAACAATGTTTAACGGGATTCGTATTATCTTTAATGTTGACTGCCATTCCTTTTGGAATAGTAAAAAATGTTTTGTCAGTAGATAAAAATATGATTTTTTTAATAATTGTTCTATGTGCTCTTGCACAAATAATAGTTCAATTAGTTTTTTTTCTACACATGAATACGAAACTCGAAGATGGATGGAATGTTATGGCAATGATTTTTACTATTATCATCGTTGCTATTTGTTTTATTGGTTCAATCTGGGTAATGTATCATCTTAATAGTAACATGATGCCAATGGGTGATGATATGCGTAGTATTCACCAACAAAGAAATGGGTAATCTTTGTAATGTTATGCCTATTCCCTATTGTGTTAAGAATGTTTTTTTAATTGGTGACTCGCTTCATGATTACCGAATCAAGCGTATTTCTATATCTCTTCAAAAGGGAATATACATGCAATAATATTTTTTGATTGAATTTCACTTTTGTTAAATGGTTATGTTTTTCCCAAATTGGACATTTTTTAGTTGTTACGTTAATTTTTATGTGGTAATTGGGGATATCCTCTCTTTTTTTTGTAGATAGTGTAATCATAAGCATAAGAGGGAATTTTTTGCTTTTATATAGCTTAAAATCTATCAATTGTTGTTAATATAGGATTTTCTATAATAATATGCCTAAAGAAGAAACTCTTGAATTTTCCGGTATTGTATCTGAATTATTGCCAAATGCTAACTTCCGAGTAAAGTTGATTGTAAATGATGGTGAGTATTCTGCTGATAACAAGTCGTCCTCTCAAGTAGGATCTGAGTTGTCAAAATCAGATTCTGAGCTTATAGCTGATTCGATATCTTGTCTTGAGAATTCGGCTGTTATTGCCTATACTGCGGGCCGTATGCGTAAGCATAGGATTCGTATTTCAATTGGAGATAGGGTAAAATTAGAGATGAATCCATACGATATGACACGAGCTCGTATTACATATCGTTTTAAAGATTGAGGATAATTTGTTTTTCCTACTAGGTCTCCTTTTTAAATTTTTGTGCGGAGTATTAGGTATTTCAAATAAAAGGCGCTGTCATGAGAAGGTAATCGGTCTTTTTAATGGATTATAGTTGCGATTATAGGTAAAAAGGTGATAACCCTTGCAAACATTAGATTTTGGACCATTAAAGTCTATTTGTCCTGAGTGTAAAAAGAAATCTATGGATGATTTTTATCCTTTTTGCTCTATGAAGTGTCGTTCAATTGACCTTTCACGTTGGCTTTCTGACGGATATATAATTATGGGAAGAGAAGAAGAAGAATCTGAGGAAAATATAAAGGATATTTCATAGTTATGTGTTATAAAATATTTTCTCGTTGTAATGGTGTTGTTAGGCTAGTATAATTTAGATTGACATATAAAAGTTTAGAAGATTAATTTTTACTTTAATGCCCAGATAGCTCAGTTTGGTAGAGCAATGGACTGAAAATCCATGTGTCGCTGGTTCAAATCCTGCTCTGGGCACCATTAATAAAAATTTATTTAATTATATTTTTTAAAATATAAATATTATAATGGAAAGGTTATTGTTGGTTGATTGATAGTCCATAGATATATTGAAAACCTATATGCCTTTAAGAGACGGAATTTCATTGATATTTCCAAAAAAAATCAATAATAACACGATAAATATCTTAAAAAAGATAAAAACAGTCAACCTCGTAATAATACAAGATTACTTTAGAGAATAGAATATCCTAAGAATTACTTTTTTTTCAACAAAATATTTTAGATAATTAAAATTATTTTACTGCTTTTCTAGTTTTATAAAAACATCATCACATTTGCGAAAAGCATAAATACACATGTAGACAAGATACTTTTTTATCCCTTTTCAAAAGATAGTTTTTATGATTCCTGTTTAAGTGATTCGTTTTTTTAATATTTGCATATTTTATGATTCACAGCGTTGAAGTAATGATGTTTAAGATATTGCACGGTGGATACTTTCAAAAAACATTGCTGAATTTGTAGAAAATTTATTAAAAAATATGTAATACAATCAGATAGATGTTTCTGCGTTCTATCGATAAAGCGATTCTATTTGAGATCCGGTGCAAGTTTGTTGTGTAGATATGCGGTATGATATTGTTTCTTCGAAGCAATTCTTTGGGAAGTAGTTTTGAAAAATAATTTTTTGATTTTGATGCTGTTTATTTCACTAATGGTATCTCCATCTTTTGCAGTGGAGACGGTTCAGATTTCTTCTGAAGATAATGTTTTAGATTTGACTTATGTAACGGAAATTTATGCCTCTCAGGGAGAGGACATTCAGGTATCTACGGCAGCAGATATAGACGGTATAAGTAAACGCATTGAAGTTAGTTCCTCGAGTATTCACCATCGTGGGGATTGGGCTGTCTTTGCATTGGCAAACACATCTGATAGTCAGCTTGAGCGTTTAATTGTTGTTCCCCATTATCGTCTTGTAGGATCACATTTTTTTTTGCCAGATCTTGGATCTCGGAGAATTATTTCCATTACGCCTTCAGAAGGATTTTCGTTAGATCGTGTGCCTAATGCTGATTCAGATGTATTTCGCATCACTATTAATCCTAGGTCTATTGTTACTTTTATTATGGAGATAAGTTCTCCAAATTTGCCTAAAATCTATCTTTGGAAACCAAATGCTTATAAAGATACAGTCAATTCTTTTACATTATATCAAGGGATAATAATCGGTATTGCGGGTCTCTTAGCAGTTTTATTGACTACGTTTTATATGGTTAATAAAAGTTTTATTCTCATTCCTACCTTTGCAATGGCATGGATTGTTTTTGGATATATTTGTATTGATTTTGGTTTTCTTTCTAAACTTATCCACTCGCCATCAGGAGATCTGATAATTTGGCGAGCTTGTTCTGAAATAGCATTATCTTTTGTTTTTCTTGTTTTCCTTTTTATGTATCTTCAGATGAATAGATGGTACGCTAAAGAACGATACATTACGTTTTATGGTATTGTATGTTTAGCAATATTGTTACTTATGTCTTTCTATTATCCAAGGATAACGGCAGGTATTGCGCGCGTTTCTTTTGCAGCTATTTTTTTATATTACACATACTATATTGTGTGTTTTGGAATTAGAGGATATGAGCGCGCTATTTCATTGATTCCAGTATGGATTCTCATGGTTATATGGTCCATTGGATCATGGATGGCTATAACCAAGAGATTAGATAATGATGTTATACAGCCCGCTCTTGTCGGAGGATTAGTATTGATTGTGATACTAATAGGTTTTGCTGTTATTCAGCATGTCCTGATAAGAAAAAAAAAATCTCTAGGTATTTTTTCAGATGTAGAACATCAGTCTTTGGCGGTATTAGGATCAGGTGATATTGTATGGGATTGGAATGTAATATGCGATAAGGTGACAACTACACCAGATATTGCTGCCATATTGGGCCTATCTTCTGGTTCCATGCATGGGGCGGTACGTAATTGGTTGCCGCATGTACATGTAGACGATAGAGATAATTTTCGAATGGTATTGGATAGCTTTGTGGAGTATCGACAAGGAAGATTGCAGTATGAATTTAGAGTGCGTGCAGCAGATAATCAATTCCATTGGATGATTCTTCGTATTCGTCCTATATTAAATTCTGATGGTGATATTTTACGTTGTGTTGGAATTATAACTGATATAACTGAACAAAAAAAATCGATAGAAGGAATTCTATATAATGCCTTTCAGGATAATATGACTGGTATACCGAATAGACTGTCTTTTCTAAATTGTCTCACAACAATTCTTAATTTATCGGTAGAGGATGATAGATTACGTCCTACTATTATGGTCGTCGATATTGATAATTATAAGCACATTAATGACGTATTAGGTATGGCAATTGGCGATGATATTCTTGTTTCTTTAGCTAGGAGAATGCGTGAATTACTAAAATCGTCGGATATACTTGCACGTCTTTCTGGAAATCGATTTGGTATTATTCTTATATCTGAAAAGAATGCTATAAAAATAGCGGATTTTGCCAAGGCCTTAAGCACAGCCATATCTAAGCCGATTCATATCCTCAATCGCGAAATTATTGTTACGGCATCAATTGGGTTTAAAAGTTGGACAAGCCCTAAAATTACCTCAGGTGAAATGCTAAAAGAAGCTGAATTGGCTATGTATCATGCAAAGCATAGAGGGGGAAATCATATAGAGTCATTTCGAGAATCTTTTAAATCTTTTCATACGGATAAATTGACAATGAAAGAGGATTTATGTTTTGCAATAGAAAATTCTGAGCTGTATCTTGTTTATGTCCCTATAGTACGCCTAATAGATGAGGAAATTGTGGGGCTTGAAGCGCTTGTACAATGGGATCATCCTAAATTAGGTAATATTCCTTCTTCTGAATTTAGATTGATTGCTGAAGAGCTATGTATGATCAAAGCGATAAATTTGTTTATGTTAGAACGTATTTCAACGGATATTATAAATTGGTGTGACCAAGCAACGATGCCACCAATTTTTATATTGATTAACATTGGTAGTAAAGATCTTTTGGATAATGAGTTATGTGAAGATATCCAAGCTTTGATTTCCAAGACACAGTGTTCTCCTAGTAGTATTAAGCTATCATTTTCTGAGTCTATTGTGATGGATAATCCTGAAAAGAGTCGCCTGTTATTTGCTAAGCTACAAAAAATAGGGATTGGTTTAACTCTGGATGATTTTGGAACGAAATGTTCATTATTATCGTATCTCAGCTATATTCCATTTGATACTATAAAAATTAATGGGTCTTTAATGACTGGTTCTACAGCAAAGCGGATTGCTATGTTACGTTCGCTTATGTCAATGGCAAAAAACTTAGATACTAAAATAATCGCAAAAGACATTTATGGAGAGATAGATATAAAAGAGCTTACTAAGATGGGATGTGATTATATCCAAGGTGATCGCATTACTACGCCTTTAAGATTTAATCCTATATTGAAATTGCTGAAAGAGAGACTCCCTCTAGTCAAAAACATGTAAGTCCATGATCAAAATATTTTCCGTATTTTAAAATGATGTGTTTTGCCTTTTTAATTTTTATCATCGAAGGGTTTCAGGCTTTGTATCGTATTATCACGATTTAATTTTATTTGTTCTATTCTATTCTCTGCGGAACAAAGTAGGGATTCACAATGTAATTTTAGAGCTTCACCGCGTTCATAAATAGAGATGGACTCATCTAATGTTACATCGCCGCGTTCAAGTTTTACGATGATGTTTTCAAGTTCGGATACCGCTTCTTCGAAAGGCATCTTGGAAAGATTGTCTTTATTTATTGCATCACTCATAATTAGTTACTCCATGATTTTATTATTTTCCATAATGGATTTTAATATATTTGCTTATTTAAAGATACGCAAAAAATGTATTTGTACTTTTATAAATCACTTGAGTTGAAATCTCAAAATATTTAGAGAGGAATAATAATCAATGATTAAAAAGCATTAGGGAGATGTCGTGGTAATCGCCACGGGGCTACTGCAATGATGTCATATTGATATGAAAGCAATTGATAATTAGTCTGTTGTGCTATCCAAATTTTACTAGCTGCACGGATACGTTTGCAGTTTTTATTTGAGACAGCAAAAATAGCATTTTGAAAATTTTTTCTTGCTTTGACTTCTACAAAAATAACAAAATTATTACGACGTGCAATGATGTCAATTTCTCCACAGCGATTGCGATAACGTAAAGCTATAATTTTCCATCCTTTTATCATTAAAAATATAGCAGAGAGCACTTCAGCAAAAAAACCATATCTTAATGCTTGGCGACGCTTGTGTGACATTTGTAATTTTCTTACTAAAATATAATTCTCGAATGTATAAACAATCAAATTAATACTTGAATTTTTATGACCAAGTAAAATTAATAGTTTATGATCATCTGTATCTCATACGAGCAGTATGAACAAGATAGCATTTTTCTAAATTATAGATACTTATAATCTCAAGAAAATTTTGACAAATTATTGCTCGAAAGTAACAATTGTATCCCGAAAGTAACAATTGTATTACGTGAATACTAGAGCACAAGCATCAAAGAAGATAGTGATTATCGATGTATGATCTTGGGTCATTTCACACGCAAGCTTTGTATAATTCTTTGCGTACTAAAGAACGTAATGTATCGATAGAATGTAATTGTTTATGTTGTTCGAAATACCAAAATTTCCAACCGTTACAAGCTTCTAAACCACTTACTTTAGCGCCAACACGATGAATTGAGCCTGCTTCAATTCCAGAGGCTACAGTCCCATCAGCACGTACAATCGCATTGATATTACGTTGAGCATTGGTCAGAATTTGTCCCGGTTTCAGTAATCCTCTTTCTATAAGAAGATGAAAAGCAACACGTGGTTCATCTTTCTTTCCTTTTAGTACAGTCAATTCAACATCTTCTAAAGGTTGAACAGATGCGATGCGTTTGGTCGCAATATCAATATAATCCTGTTCCATTTCGATGCCTATAAAGGATCTTTTAAGTTTTTTTGCAACAGCGCCTGTTGTTCCAGATCCAAAAAAAGGATCTAAGATCAGATCGCCGGTTTTTGTAGAAGAGAGGATGATACGTGATAAGAGAAATTCAGGTTTTTGGGTATTGTGCAATTTTTCGCCATCTTTATTGCGCAAACGTTCTGATCCAGAACAAATGGGGAAAAGCCAGTCAGAACGCATTTGAACATCTTCATTGGCCGCTTTTAAAGCGTCGTAATTAAATGTGTAACCCTTTGATTTTGGAGAAGGTGATGCCCAAATAAGAGTTTCATGTGCATTTTGGAAACGACGACCTCTAAAATTGGGCATCGGATTAGATTTTCTCCATATAATATCATTCAATATCCAGAAATTGAGATTCTGTAACATTGATCCAATACGGAAAATATTATGGTATGACCCTATAACCCACAATGTTCCATTAGTTTTTAAAACACGCCGACAAGCTAAAAGCCATGCTCGTGTAAAAGCATCATAAGCTTCAAAAGAAGAAAATTTATCCCAAGAATCAGTTACAGCATTAACGATAGAATTATCAGGTCGATGTAATGTTTGATTTAGCTGGAGATTATAAGGAGGATCTGCGAAAATAAGATCAATGGATTTAGCGGGTAATTTTTCCAATACCGATATACTATTTCCTTTGAGTATTTTATCTTTCCAATAACAAATGGGATTTGTATTTTCATCTGTAGTAAGATATTTCTTCTTGTTCATGCAAAGAATACTTTTAATTTGGGGGTTAATGCTTTTTAATCTTGCCTAACATGGTTACTGAAGTTAGTTGATAAAGTATTAAATTAATTTATTTTTAGTAAATTTTATGTGATCAGAGTTTAATATTCTTTTAATTTATCGGTGGAATATCGTTAAAATATTGGAGTTAGTACGATATCTTGAGTGAGATTTACTTGTTTGTTTAATTGATTTATGAGCAGGCAATTTACTTGTACAGTTAAATGAAATATTAATAATTATATCGAAATACTTTTTTAATATCAGTATTGCATAACGATATATTGAGGATGAATGAGTTGCGCTTTGTTATACGTTAACGGAAGACTGTTTGCATCGTTGTAGAAGTTCGTTACTTTTTGGAAAAATATAGTGTTTGGTATTTTATGAAGTATATCTCCACCCGTAATGTTGATTTGAATCTTGGTTTCTGCGATGCAATTCTTTCTGGATTATCAGAGGATGGAGGATTATACGTTCCCAAAGAGATTCCTCATTTTTCAGAAAAATATATCAAGGACTTACGAGGCTGTAGTTACCAAGAAATTGCGTTTTTTATTTTTCGTCGTTTTATTGGGGAAGAAATTAGTTCTAGTAAACTACAGGAAATAGTGCACAGAGCATACAGTTGTTTCCGAAATTCAGCAGTTACACCGTTGGTCAAATTAAATGCAAACGAGTTCTTGTTGGAGTTATTCCATGGACCGACATTATCATTCAAAGATATAGCAATGCAATTACTCGCAGAATTGCTAGAGCATATTTTAGAAGAAAGAGATAGACATATAACAATAGTAGGTGCAACTTCTGGAGATACAGGGGCTGCCGCTATCAAAGCTTTTGCGGGTAAAAAAAGAATTAGTATGTACATTCTTTTCCCAAAAGGAAAAATTTCTCTCGTTCAGCAGAGGCAGATGACGACGTCAAAAGCATCTAATATTAACGTTATAGCTATCGAAGGTAGTTTTGATGATTGTCAAAAAATAGTTAAAAGTTTATTTGCGGATGTTTTTTTCCGTGATTCAGTAAATTTATCAGGAATTAACTCCATAAATTGGGCGCGTATTATGGCGCAAATTGTGTATTATTTTTCTTCGGCAGTTTCGCTAGGGAGTCCAGATCGTAAAATTTCTTTTAGTGTTCCAACCGGTAATTTCGGGGATATTTTTGCAGGATATATGGCAAAAATAATGGGACTTCCGATTGAAAGGTTAATTATAGCGACCAATGAAAATGATACACTTGTGCGTATGTTGGATACAGGTATATACAAACCAGAAAAAGTAAAGGAAACCACATCGCCTGCGATGGATATACAAATATCTTCTAATTTTGAAAGACTATTGTTCGAAATTAGTAAGAGGAATTCCCTGCTTGTCAAAGAGGCCTTTGATTCCCTTGAAAGCAAAAAGTACTTTCAAATTGATCCAGAAAATTTACGAGAAATATCCCGTGTTTTCTATGCTAAAAAATCTTCGATGAAAGATGTCGATTCTGTTATTAACTCTGTTTTAAAGCAGTTTAACTATCTTGTTGATCCTCATACCGCTGTTGGTATTCATGCTGCATTTGCATGTAGGAAGACTATTTCAACACCAATAGTAACACTTGCTACAGCGCATCCTTCAAAATTTCCAGATTTTGTTAAAAAGGCTTCGGGTATAGTTCCAGATTGTCCTATATCTATGGAACATATTATGGAAAGAACTGAAAGTTTTATCGTAATGAACAAGGATATAGGTAAAATTAAAGAGTTTATTAAAAAAAAAGCGGAGATTGAAATTGAACCTTAGAATTAGCAAAACTTCTTCCGGAATTACCGTTATAACCGAGGTAATTCCATATGTTAAAAGTGCGTTTGTAGGAATAAATATAAGCTCTGGTTCTCGCCATGAAAGAAAAGAAGAGCATGGGATGGCTCATTTCCTAGAGCATATGTTGTTCAGAGGAACGACTAAACGTACATCAAAAGAAATTGTAGAAGAGATTGAAAATGTGGGAGGAGATATCAATGCGTATACGTCGGTTGAACATACTTCTTATCATGCCCGGGTTTTAGAAGAGGATGTTCCTTTAGCGCTTGATATTATCGGAGATATGATAAGTAATTCTGTCTTTAATCCTTCTGACATAGCTCGTGAGAAAAATATTGTTTTAGAAGAAATTGGCATGTCTGAAGATAATCCGTGGAGTTTCCTTTATGATCGTTTTTTAGAAGTTTCTTGGAAAGACCAAATTATAGGAAGGTCAATTTTAGGGAAACCAGACACTGTTTCATCTTTCACATCAGAGCATATAGTTTCCTATATATCTCGTAATTATACAGCAGATCGCATGTACATAGTATGTGTTGGAGCGGTTGACCATGAATCTTGTGTGTCTCAAGTAGAGAAGTGTTTTAATGTATTACCGATGGACAAAACAAGAGAAAAATTGAAGAAAGCAGTATATACTGGTGGAGAATATATTCAACACAGAGATCTTGCAGAAGAACATATGGTTTTAGGATTCAATGGATGTGCATATCAATCTTCTGATTTTTACACAACGAAGATATTAGCGTCAATTCTTGGAGGTGGAATGTCTTCAAGGCTTTTTCAAGAAGTTAGAGAAAAACGTGGGTTGTGCTATTCGATATCAGCACATCATAACAATTTTTCTGATAATGGCGTTTTTTGTATTACTACAGCTACATCAAAAGAAAACGTTATGGAGTTAACATCTGCCATTGTTGAAGTATTACAGTCTTTACTAAAAAATATAGAACAAAAAGAAATAACTAATACATGCGCTAAAATACGTGCACAGTTAATAATGAATCAAGAAGATTCCGATTTTCGCGCGTCAGAAATTTCCAAACAGACGATGTTCCGTGGTAACGTTCTGTGCAACGAAGAAATAATGGACACAATATTAGCTATTACTTGCTCAGATATTATTAGGGTAGCAAAACGAATATTTAGTAGTATGCCGACGCTTGCAATTTTAGGATCGCCCATGGATCGTTCCCCGACTACTGCTGAATTAATGCATATATTTAAAAATATATAGCTTTAGCAGTTCTCTATAGGAATGAAGAAAATGAATAATCATGCTATAAATTGATTGTTAAAAAGATAGCTTAATATCCAAAGCTCTAGCTTTAAAAAACAAATGTAGATCTAATTAAAGCAGGAGATAACAACAAAGAAGAAACAAGCAATGCTATTGCTAACATTATAGAGGCATACCATCCTCTAGGAGTTATGCGTTTGATAAAATTCCATCTTTGTGTAGTGGATTTTTCGGTGTAAGTTGTTTTTTTAAGCATATCATTTCGCATAATTGATGCTGACGCCGCACGCCTTGCGGCAGAGATGTAATCAGGAATTTTATTGTCATCTTCTAATATTCCATGTTGTATCAAAGATACTCTTTCCAAGATCTGTTGTATATCATTAGTAATATTTAATTCTTTTTCTTTATCACACCCTGGATCGTTCTGTTCAGAGATGCCATGTAGTCCATTCTGCGTGCTATCTAAAGAATTATTTAAAGAAAAAGTTGGAGATTGCGTATCTTGTATAAATGATTGAGTTGAAAGTTTATCTGATTGTATTCCATTTTGGTTTGTTCCCGAAATTTTATCAAATTTCTTTACATGAAATGGATCTTGAAAGGATGCGGTAGATTCCTCTGGCCCATGATAGTCTGGAGATAGAGAAGAAGATATAGATGGATTCTGTGCTTCTATAGGATTTTCCAATTTTTGGAAAATTTTCACAAGCATGTCATAGAGTGTAGTAAAATTCTTGATTGTCTGTTCTGCATATACCTTTTGGATCTCTTTACAGTATTCCTGCATATTATTTTTTATAATTTGTTCTATATTTTGATTGCGATCGATAGAATTTAACATTGATCGAGCTGTTTTATAGGCAGTTTTAACTATATAGTCTTCTAGGCGGAAAACATGTTGATCAAATTCTTGAGATGTTTTCTGATCTTTTGAATTATTTGCTATAAGATCTTTGATATGAGAAATCTGACCCTCTAAATTACGTATAATAGTCTGGGATTCAGGGGTGTTTTGCTTTTTTTCTAGTTTTAGTATGATATTTTTAACATGAGCTTCCAAATTTTTGAGACGTTGATCTAATATTTCAACAGATTCTAATTTTTGTTTAGTAGGTTTTTTCTGATCTAAAACGTCTTTATGTATATTTTGAACTTTTGAACCAATATTATCTAAGCGATCTTCAAACTTTCTAACAAATTTTTTGGTATAATATTCTGTATATTTACCATTGTTTTCAACGGAGTTTTTAATTTCAGAAAGCTTTGTATCAAGCGACAATACTTCTTTCGTGGATATTTTTTCATTTAAGAGCTTCAGCAATGATAAAAGGTTGTGGGTATTATTCACGATAGACAACAGTTTTTGATCAACTGTAGGATTCGTGGATTCACTATTTTTTTTATCAAAAGTGCTTTGTATAACGTTCATTTGACATGAGAGAGTATTGATTTTTTCATGTAGATTTTGCAAATCCAACTTTTTAAAGTATTGGAGAGCATCTTCCCAGTTGTTTTTTACATTTTTTAGGGAATAATCTTTTGCAATATTTTCCATATTGGACAGTAATTTTTCAAGATGAAAATGAGATCTTTTCATTCCAGACGTAGACATAATTCGGCATAATTCAGCTATACTCTTTGATAGTTTAGCCATGTCAGAATAAAAAACATCTAAATCATTATCTTGGCTTATGACACCACTAGGGGGATGTGATTTTGAGGTGCTTTGCGGCACAAGAATGTCTTGTGTTTTTTTGTTTTTAATTTTTTGTGGGACATCATCATGTTTGGAAACATGTTGCTCCAAAAAATCAAATAATTTCTTACTATCATCATTTTCAGTATCACTAGTAGCGTTTTTTTGAGAAGAGCAATCTAAATTTAGATCACTTACTTCTGTATTACTTCCAGAATTCTCTTTTAGTGAAGACCATAAAAGATAAATTTTATCGCGTTTTTCTTTACTTAAAGATCTGTGTTTTTCTTCATTTAAAGTTTTTTTAATCCAATTTTTAACAAGTTGAACATCTGTCAGATTTGAGGTGTTCTCTAATCCTAATTTTTTAGATACCGTATCATTGAAATGTATTTTTTTGGATTGGAATACGCTCATCGTATTTTGTTTACTCTTAAATAATATTCGATGATAGTTATAACACGACTAATATACATTGTTGATCATCTCTCAGTCATAGTTAAAAAGTAGTTAATTTATGAAATATTTTTTTTAAATGATTATTTTTTCAAAGGGAATATTCATATTATTTTTATGTTAGTTTATCATTCATCTCGATGATATAAAGGCAACATCTTTTGTTAATTTGCAGTAGTATTAACTACACTAGCTTAAGATTGATTGTAACTTAAAAAGAAAGTATATTTCAATAATTTTAAGGAGTTATCGTTACTAAATGGGGATAATCTTTGATATTACTTAATTAACACTAAAGATTGTGAATAATAATTGTTATACAATAGCAAAAGTTATGTTTCAGGTTGTCGGTCTTTAGGGGGCTATATTTAACAATACCCAACGTTTATCTAATCTAGCGGGCATCTTATGCGTTCTATATGCTTGTAGGCATGGCAATGATATTATATCCGCAATCTACGTAATGAATTTCTCCTGTGACGCCATTAGATAGATGAGAGAGTAAATAAAGGGCAGAGTTGCCTATATCATCAAGTGATACTGAATTTTTAAGAGGGGAGTGCTCTTGACTCCAAGAAGCGATATCACGTCCATTGGAGATGCTGGCACCTGCCAAAGTGCGTACTGGTCCAGCAGAAATAGCATTAACTCGTATTTTCATAGATCCATAATCACATGCTAAATATTTAACGGAAGACTCAAGGGCAGCTTTAGCAACTCCCATGACATTGTAATTAGGAACTACCCTCGTAGATCCTCCATAAGTAAGCGTCACTAGGGATCCTCCGGAAGGCATTAATTTTGCTGCACGTTTTGCAATTTCAGTAAAAGAAAAGCAAGATATCAACATAGTCCGGACAAAATTATCACGGCTAGTATTGGAATAAGGTCCTTTCAGCTCACTCTTATCAGAAAAACCTATAGAGTGTACGACGAAATCTAATGATCCCCAGCGTTCTTCAATTTGTTTAAATAGCAAATCTACGGATGATGTATCTTCTACATTACAAGGAATAGTAAAGTCAGAATCTAACATTAGCGCAAGAGGTGCTAGTCTTTTCCCTATAGGAGCTCCTTGATAAGAAAAAGCAAGCTGTGCTCCTGCAGAATGCAGCACTTTGGCTATTCCCCATGCTATGGAATGATTGTTTGCAATTCCCATGATTAAACCACGTTTCCCTTTGAGAATTTCATTCATTCGGAGCTATCCTTTATATCGTTGAAAGACGAGGGTTGCATTTGTTCCGCCAAATCCAAAAGAATTAGATAAAACGGTATCAATCTTTGCATTATCAATGCGTTTTCGAACTATTGGGACACCTGCAAATTCAGGATCAATCTCTTCAATATTTTTACTTTCGCCAATGAACTTTTCTTGCATCATTATTAAGGAATATATTGCTTCTTGTGCTCCCGCTGCTCCCAACGAATGCCCAGTTAGAGACTTGGTTGATTGTATGTACGGAATATTATCTTTAAATACCTCTCTAATAGCTTCTATTTCTTTTGTATCTCCTATCAAAGTGGAAGTTCCATGAGTATTAATATAATCAACAGAGCCATTCACAGATTTTAAAGCTTGACGCATGCAACGCACAGCACCTTCTCCAGAAGGAGACACCATATCATAACCATCACACGTGCTACCATAGCCAGATAATTCAGCATAAATTTTTGCGCCACGAGCTTTGGCTCGTTCCATCTCTTCCATAACTATGATTGCTCCTCCGCCAGATATTACGAATCCATCACGTTTAGAGTCATATGGTCTGGAAGCAACGCAGGGATCATTATTGAAATTTGACGACATTGCGCCCATTGCATCAAAAAGGTTAGACATCGTCCAATCAAGGTCTTCTTGTCCCCCTGCGAACATTATATCCTGTTTCCCAGATTGGATTAATTCTGCAGCATTTCCGATACAATGTGCAGAAGTAGAGCAAGCTGAAGAGATTGAATAGCTGGTTCCACGGATCTTAAACCAAGTTGACAAAGCAGCAGATGCCGTAGATGACATTGCCTTAGGCACTGCAAACGGACCTATACGTCGAGTACTTTTATGTTCCTCGGTAATATAAGCAGAATCAACAATACATTTAGTAGAAGGGCCGCCTGATCCAGCGATTAATCCTGTTCGTTCATTGGTTATTTCGGAAGGTTGTAAGCCAGAATCAGAAATGGCCTGTTGCATAGCGATATGCCCCCACATTCCTCCCTGTGATAGAAAACGTATAGCTTTTCGATCAATTAATTCTTTGGCATCAAGACGAGGTTTCCCCCATACTTGGCAACGAAAACCAAATTTCGAAAAATCTTCTGAGAAAGTGATGCCAGATTTAGCTTCTCGCAGCGCGATAGCCACTTCAGAAACATTGTTTCCAATGGAAGATACAATCCCCATCCCTGTAACTGCTACCCGTTTCATAATAAAGACCTCTTCCTTATCATTTTCACTAAATTACGTCATCATTGACAGTAAGGCAAACGCGTAAATCTTCCGCTTTATAGATTTCTTTACCATCAACTTTTACCCATCCATCGGCAGATCCAAGAATAACTTGCCGTCGTATGAGTCTTTTGAAATCTACTCCGTATTCAATTAGTTTACAATCAGGTGTAACCATACCTCTAAATTTTATATTAGAAACGGATATAGCCCTTCCTTTGCCGAGTTCTCCTAACCATCCAAGAAAAAATCCTGTAAGCTGCCATAAAGCATCTAATCCAAGGCATCCGGGCATGACAGGATCATTTTTAAAATGGCATTTGAAGAACCATAAGTTTGGATCAACGTCCATTTCAGCGCGCACTAATCCTTGATTATAATTGCCTCCAGTTTCAGATATTTGTGTTATACGATTGAACATTAACATTGGAGGTGTAGGGAGTTGCGCATTTCCTTCTCCAAACATTTTTCCTTCGCCGCAGCTAAGGATTTCTTCGTAACTATAGCTAGATTTTCTATTTTCCATGATAAAACACTTACCTAAATTGCTCTTTCCCCTCAGGGGTTAGGGGGATCTAAATTTTGATCAACAAAGCGCGTATTGTTAAAATTTTTTATTCAATTAAGATTAGTATGTTGTACGTTATATCCTACTTTTTCCTAACAAGTTTGTATTTCTTCAATAAGCTAAAGCTTCGGCTAACTCAACAGAAAATATTTTTTCTCAGATCTGTTGTGTACAGTTACGGATATACGATCCGTCTTTGAATTGCAACGAGATGCAGTGGTTTTTTTGGTTGAGAAAGTATATGCTACGCATGCTGTCCTATAATTATAAGCATAAACCCAGTGTAAATTTACAAAGATGTCTTTTCAATTGAGTCGTATTTCGGGCTTTTAGGCATAAACTTATAGTTTTAGAATAAAGAAAAAATCCTATTTTTCAACTACATAACCTATTTTTCAACTACATAAAAGGGACATTGTGATTCAATTGAATGGTGGAGCTAAGCGGGATCGAACCGCTGACCTCTTGCATGCCATGCAAGCGCTCTTCCGACTGAGCTATAGCCCCTTTTGGCGCGCAGGCTATAAGATATAACTAGAACACCTCTGGGAAAAGACATATGAAAAAGCTTGTTCTTCGTTGCGCGCAATAAATTGAGAAATCTATAACGTCATAATCTGACGATTACGTTAAGCTGTCCTTAATGGTGTTAATTTGATTCTATATCTTCAGAGATGTCTATGGTATCAATGTCGACTATATCAGAATCGGAATCAGTATCGCTATCATTCGGCTCAAGAAAATCATCATCTTCTTCAAGATCGATTTCTTGTACATATTCCATATCAAGATCGCCATTGTCTTCTGTGTCGATTGTATTTGTATCTTCCTTAGATGAAGTATGTTTTACCTCTGTTTCTTCGTCAAGATTGCAAACCTCTTCTGCTACTACGGGAGTGGCAGGTGTTTCAAAATACGAGAGAGGCCAAGAATTGTTTGAATAAGGGGATACAATGACCTTTTTATTTAAATCATAAAACCGTTTTCCCGTATCGGGACAAGTTCTCTTGATTCCAAGCTCTGGTTTTGCCAAAATATAAGATCCTCAATGTTAATAGCTATTCCGAGTATAGAGTTATATTATAAATATTAAAAGAAAGCAAGAATTGCGTTTTTACAAAAATATCTTGTTACTTTTGGAATTGTAATTTAAGAGATGTTCTCATATTTCTTTCCTGAGATTGAGTCAAGTGGAACATTATGCCATTTTTTTGCAAAAAAAATCCGACGGAATCATCACAGTCTGTTGGTCTTCGAGGTATTATTGATATCCCAGGGGATAGATGTCTTTCGCATTTTTCGATGATATTAGGGGGTATCGCTTCAGGAAGAACTCAGATTAGAGGATTGCTTGAAAGTGATGATGTGCTCAATACAATGAGGATGATGAACTATTTAGGGGCGCATTTTACAAAAAAAAATAGTGAATGGATTGTGGATGGTGTTGGCAATGGATGTTTATTATCTCCCAAATATCCATTGAATTTCAAGAATTTCGACATGGGATATGAGCTCATGATGGGCCTTGTTGGTGTATATGACTTTGAAACTTTTTTTAAAGGAGGGAGAAAGGTTTCACAAGAGATAATCGAATATATTTTAACTCCTTTGCGTCAGATGGGGGTTCAAGTAATTCCTCACAGAGAAGGTTGCTTTTCAGTAGCTTTGCGCGGCCCAAGAACGCCCAATCCAATTTCGTATATATCTCCTTTGGCTTTACCACAAGTGAAATCAGCTGTTTTATTAGCAGGGCTTAATACTCCGGGTATAACCGAGGTTGTTGAGCCTGTGAAGACGCAGAATCATATGGAAATTCTCCTCAGGGAATTTGGGGTTGATTTAATGATCAACTCTAATACAAGCGAAGATTATTCAGTGAAAATAAAAGGAAGAGGAAGTATTTCAGGGTGTAATTTAAAAATACCGGGAGATCCTTCTTTGGCTTTATTTCCATTAGCCGCTGCTTTGTTGATTCCCGAATCTGATATAAAAATTTTAAATGTATTAATTAATCCATTGCGTATTGGATCAATTAATATCTTGCAAGAAATGGGGGCTGATATTAATTTTTCGAATCATCGCATTGAAAATGGTGAAAATGTTGCTGATATTCAAGTTCGCTTTTCCAACCTCAAAGGAATTACAATATCTGAGGATCGTGTGTCGTTTGCAATAGATGAATATCCTATTTTATTGGTGATTTCTGCTTTTGCTGAAGGGAAAACGATTATGAAGGGATTGGGGAAATTAATGAGATCAAAGCAATTTTCTTCGCTCCTTGAGTGCTTTAAAATTAACAATGTTCAATATGAAAAAGGCGAAGATTATTTAGTTGTTATGGGTATGCCTAAGGGAAAAGGGTTGGGATCTAGCGCGGGGCATGTGGTGCGATCTAATTTTGATTGTATAACTATGAGTTTTCTTATTATGGGACTTGCATCAGAACATTCGATTTTCGTTGATGATTGTAGTGATACGTCTGCCATTTTCCCAAATTTTATAAATTTAATGCAGGGACTGGGTGCTAGAATCGAATGGATAGATTAGAGCTAAGCAATAATGTGATTATTGCCGTTGATGGCACTGCTGCTGCAGGCAAAGGAGTGCTGTCTCGTTTTATTTCGCTTGAATATGGGTTTCATTATCTTGAAACTGGGTTAATTTATCGAGCTGTTGCGAAAAAAATTTTAGATGCTGGAATATCGTTGAATGATGCGGGGGCGGCAACAAAAATAGCGCAGAACATTGTTTTATCTGATTTGGATAAAAAACAACTTTCATCGCATGCTATTGCTAATGCGGCTTCGGACTTAGCTTCACTGGCATCTGTTCGTGATGCATTAATTAATTTTCAAAGGTCTTTTGCTCAGAAAAATCCGGGGGTAATTCTCGATGGAAGGGATATAGGGACTAATGTTTGTCCCAATGCTCAGGTAAAATTTTATGTAACAGCTTCTTTAGAAGTACGGGCACGGAGGCGTTATAATGAAATGATTTCCAATGGAGAAAAAATTAATTATACAAAGGTTCTTGAGGATTTACGAAAACGTGATAATCAAGATAAAAATCGGAATTATTGCCCGCTTATACGAGATAAAGACGCTTATTTTTTTGATACATCAGAGATGAATATAATTGCTATGTGTAAAGTTGCGAAAGGACTTATTGACACAAGGCTTTGCAACGGGTAAAAGTCGTTATCCTTTTTTTTCTTTTTTCTATTAGATGCTATTAATTTTTCTTGTGATCTGATATGAAGAATATTAAGAAAGATAGGTTGCAGTTTTTTTATTTCTATTAATGGAGTATCGATGTCTTTTACCAGTCCGTCCCGCGATGATTTTGCCACACTTCTTGAGGAGAGCTTTTCTAAGAAGGATCTTGCTGAGAATTGTGTAACTAAGGGTACGGTTGTAGCTCTAGAGAAAGATGTTGTAGTTGTCGATGTTGGGCTAAAATTTGAGGGGCGTATCCCTTTAAGAGAGTTCATGGGGAAAGGTCAGGAAGTTCCCGTAAAAGTTGGCGATGAAGTAGAAGTTTATGTTGAACGTACCGAGAATTCTTTTGGTGAGGCTGTCTTTTCGCGAGATAAAGCGTTGCGCGAAGGAGTATGGGAGAAGATAGAAGCGAAGTTTGCGGCGGGCGAGAGAATCGAAGGAGTGATATTCAATCAGGTTAAAGGCGGTTTGACGGTTGATCTTAACGGAGAAATTGCGTTCTTGCCTAGATCGCAGATAGATATGCGTCCTGTAAGGGATGTTACGCCTCTTATGCATGAGCCACAGCTTTTTGAAATTTTAAAGATGGATAAAAGACGTGGTAATATCGTTGTTTCACGCCGTGCTGTTTTGGAAGAATCTCGTGCTGAGCAACGTTCTGAAATAGTGCAGAAGCTTGAAGAAGGGCAGATTATTGAGGGTATAGTCAAGAATATTACGGATTACGGTGCATTTGTAGATTTGTGCGGCGTTGATGGTTTGTTGCATGTTACTGATATAGCATGGCATCGTATTCAGCACCCTTCAAAAGTTTTGAGCATAGGCCAACAAGTTAAAGTAAAGATCATACGGATAAATCAGGAGACGCATCGGATATCTCTTGGAATGAAACAACTAGAGAAAAATCCTTGGGACGATATCAAGGATCGTTACGTTGAAGAAAGTAAAGTTACGGGTACTGTTACAAACATTACAGATTATGGAGCATTCATTGAATTAGAGGCTGGTATTGAGGGATTAGCTCATATTTCTGAAATATCATGGACGAAGAAGAATATTCATCCTAGTAAGATTCTTTCTGTTGGACAGCAGGTTGAGGTTGTTATTTTAGAGGTTAATCCTGTTAGAAAAAGAATTTCTCTTGGATTAAAACAAGCGCTTGTGAATCCTTGGGAAGCGTTCTCTAAGAGTCATCCGGTTGGCACAGAGGTTGAAGGTGAAATTAAGAATAAGACTGAGTTTGGATTATTTATTGGTCTGGATGATAACTTAGATGGGATGGTGCATCTTTCTGATCTTGATTGGAATCGTCCAGGAGAAAAAGTGATCGGAGAGTATGCTAAAGGAGATGTGGTTAAAGCTGTTGTTCTAGATGTTGATATTGAGAAAGAGCGTATATCTTTAGGCATAAAACAACTTAATGGCTCTGCTCCAGACATTGTCGATTCTATGAGTAATTTGCGCAAGAATACAGTCGTATCGTGTGAAGTGATCGCCGTTAATGAAGGTGGTATAGAAGTTTCACTTATTGATTACAAGGGTGTTGATTCCTTTATACGTCGTTCTGATTTATCAAGAGATCGTGTAGATCAAGATACAGGTCGTTTTTCCAAAGGACAAATAGTAGATGCTCGTGTCGTAAATGTTTCTAAGAAAGACGGTAAAGTATCTTTATCTATAAAAGCTTTGGAAATAGCGGAAGAAAAGGGTGCTATTGCGCAGTTCGGCTCTTCAGATTCAGGCGCTTCGCTCGGTGATATATTAGGAATGGCCTTTAAAAATCGTGGTAATAATTCCGATGATTCCCAGGAAGATTAATGGGATTTTTCTTCGCACAGTCTTGTGTTGATTAAAATTTTTGTGGATTGTAACGGTGATATTTTTCGATGTATGAATTTAGGTCTCTTCAACAATAGGACAGATGGCCGAGTGGTCTAAGGCGCACGCCTGGAACGCGTGTATATGTGAAAGCGTATCGAGGGTTCGAATCCCTCTCTGTCCGCCATTGAATGATTTAAGTTACTACTAAATTAAAGTCATGAATGATTAGTTGCTTGTAAATCGTATAATATTACTTTTAACACATAAGTTTTTGCTATTTGAGCAGCTTTATGGGCAGTTTTTGCATATCTTCACCTTATATAGAATTTTGGTATATCTTTTTTTCGATATTTCCATAAATACTGTTGTAAGAATTAGCTATAACTGTTTATCTTTCTTTGTAATTTGTAATTTGTAATTTGTAATTTATCAGAATCATGATTCGTTTTTATTTTGCTTATTACAAGCGATTTTAGATAGATTAAAGAATAAGGATATAAGCGTTTTCCCTTGTTTTGGATAACAAATGGATATGATATTTTTTCTTCCTATTCGCGAATCAGATTTTCATAATGTTAGGGAAAACATTCATTTTAAGGATAATCTTGTCCTTTATTGCATTTATTCTGATGTTGATGCAGATGCATTGTCATTCTCATGCAGTTTGATTATGTCGCTTCTTTTACGAGAAACAGTGGTTGTTCTTTTATTTGAATAGTTCTGTATAGCGTTTAATTTCGGCGTTGTCCCCTGTTGTTTTATCTGGATCATCAGATAATTTGACGACATTTTTATTATTTGCCATTGTGACTTTGCACACAATTTGCAATTTTTCTATTTGTAAATTTTTATCAGGCATACAATCAAAATCATTTGTGAGATTTGTTCCCCATCCAAAGATCATTTGAACACGGTTTTCGAAGTGTTTATAAATATTAATGATTGAATTAACATCAAGATTGTCTGAGAAAACCAAGAGTTTATTTTGTGGATTACAATTCATCTTTTTCCACCAAGAAATGATTTTTTCTCCTCCCTCAATGGGAGATGCACTGTCATGACGAAATCCTTTCCATTTTGCTATCCAAGAAGGAGCGTGTTCTAAGAAGAAATCAGTCCCGAAAGAGTCAGGTAATGCTATAAGTAAATTGTCGTCATACAATTTATTCCATTGTTGCATCATTTGATAAGGAGCATTTTGGGTTTCTATATCTGTTGGGGCAATTGCGCTGGCTACCATAGGTAGTTCATGTGCACTAGTCCCAATGGCATTTATCTTATAATTCATTGCAAGCATAGTATTAGATGTGCCAAGAAATGAATCTTTCATACCTTCTTGTAAAGATTCTATGCACCATTTTTGCCATATGAGAGAGTGCCGTCGACGTGTTCCAAAATCAGCTATCTTCAATCCAGGACAATTTTTTAACTTTATAATCTTAGATAAAAGTTTGTCTTTTGCTTGGGCGTACATTCGATCTATAGAAAAAGGATTCATTGAGCGAATAGTTGCGCGTGCATAAAGTGTGTTTATTATAATTAAGGAAGGAATTTCCCATAAAGTAACATCTTTCCATAATCCATGAAACTCAAGAATATAATGTCCTTTTTTATGTGAAAGATCATATTCTGGCAGTTGAAAATTAGAAAGCCATGATAGAAATTTCGGTTCAAAAATTTGTTTTTTACCATAAAAAATATTATCAGTAAGCCATATTTTCTCTTTTTCGGTTATTCGTAAAGAGCGAGCATGATCCAATTGATCGCGTAACTCAGATTCGTCTATTTTATCTGATAAGTACAATTTTGGTTGGCGGTTAATTAGTGAAAATGTAACATTAATATTTGGATAGAACTTCCAAATTAATTGTAACATAAGCAATTTATAAAAATCTGTATCCAGCAAGCTATTGATTATAGGATTGTACTTTGATAAATATTCTTTCATAGGAGTGTTCCTCTTTTTAAGAAAGAGTTTGTTTTATTATCACGGTGTATCATTTCACACTAGATAGCTCATTAGAATTGTATTTGTTATTTGTTATTTGTTATTTGTTATTTGTTGCTTGATTCGTATTGTTGACTAGCAACTATAGGTACGACCAGTATCGTTTTATCAATAAGTAATTTATTAAAATAAATTGATGGATTATATTTTTTCAGATGATATAATCGCATTAAATTATTAGGATATTATGGATAAATGCTAGGTTTATAATGGATATCACTGTTGAGCGTTCTGATATACTTGAAAATTTAGGTCATGCTTGTAGGATTATCGAGCGCAAGAGTACTATACCTGTCTCTTGTCATGTTTCTCTGCAGGCAGATAATGGTCTTTTGAAGATGAAAGCCAGTGGCCCTGAAATTGAAATTACAGCAACAATACCTGCTAGCATTCATATTTCTGGTTTTACCACTGTTTCTGCGCATCTTTTGTATGAAATCGTGCGTAAGATGCCAGATGGTTCGCATATTTCTTTTTCTAAGAGTGATAAAAATGAAACGCAATTATTAGTTAGATCTGGAAGTTCAGAATTTTACTTGCAATCTTACTTAGAATCAGAATTATCGAGCCAAGAAGAAGAAGAATATGTGTATTCTTTTGATATTGTGTCCGATGTCTTAAAAAATCTTATAGATAATACACATTTTGCTATGGCCACTGAAGAAATTAGATATTACTTAAATGGTATTTTTTTTCATATTAATGAAGAGGATATGACGTTATGCGCTGTGGCAACGGATGGGCATCGTTTGGCAGTATCGAAGGTCGTCATTGAAGATAAAATTGTGAAGATGCCGAGTATTATTGTTCCTCGTAAGGCGGTAGGTGAAATCCAAAGGATTCTTTCTGCCAAAAATTTGACTGTGAAAGTTAGTATTTCTGAATCACGCATTCATCTAGATATAGGTTCTCTTTCCATGAATATAAGGCTGATAGATGGAGAATTCCCTAATTATCAGAATGTCATCCCCCATAATAATGATAAAGAATTACGAGTTAATTGTAGTAATTTGAGACAAGCTGTTGATCGCGTGTCGACAATATCGTCTGTGCGGAGTCAAGCGGTCAAATTATCTCTATCTTCTGATAAATTATGTATGACGGTTGATAATCCTGATATGGGAAAAGCAATAGAGAATATGAATGTAAATTATAATAGTTGTCCTATGGATATTTGTTTTAATTATAAATATTTATTGGAAATAATTAATAATATTTCAGACGAGGAGGTTGTTTTTCAATTAGATAGTTCTAATTCTTCTGCGTTTATAAAAGGCATGCAGACAACTAATGCCTTTTATGTTTTGATGCCTATGAGGATATAGTGAGTAAAATTTAAAATAGATGCGACAAATAATATACGGTATGGATTGTAATTTTCGGGTTATGAATTATCTTATCCTTGATTGAATATGTTTTGTACGTTAGATGGAAACTCTAGATTAATAAAACTAGATTAATAAATAAGACATTGGTGAATAGGTCTTTGAGTAAATGAATACTGCGTTAAGTATTAAAGATTTCGCAAGAATGAATCATCTTATCGTTGGACTTGATCTTCCAACGATAAAGGACGCGGAAAGAATCGTATCAGTTTTAGGTGATACGGTGACCTTTTATAAAATAGGATATCATTTAGCTTTTGCAGGAGGATTAGAATTAGCGCGTGATTTAGTTTCAGATGGCAAAAATATTTTTTTGGATATGAAATTATTTGATATACAAAGTTCTGTAGTCGCGGCTATTGAGCATATAGCAAACATGGGGATTACGATGTTAACAGTACACGCATATCCTCAAATTATGCGCATAGCTGCGGATGTTGCTCGTGATAGAGGTATTTGCTTGCTTGCTGTGACTGTGTTAACTTCAATGGATGATTCTGATCTCAGAGAATCTGGTTATGAAAAGAATATATCTACCATGGTGAGAATGCGTGCAGTCCAAGCAAGTGAGATGGGAATGGGAGGCGTAGTATGTTCTCCTCAAGAAGCTCAGATGGTACGAAAAGTAGTAGGCAATAATATGGTGGTTGTGACTCCAGGTATTAGGATGTTAGGTAGTGCGACAGATGGTCAAAAAAGATTTGCAACTCCAGAAACAGCATTAAAATATGGTGCTTCCCATATAGTTGTTTCTCGTCCTATTGTTAAGGCTTCGAACCCGTTATTTGTAGCTCAACAATTTCAGCGAGCTATTAGTATGGCTTTGTCATAGTATGTTAGGGTTATAGTTGGATTTTTTGAGAATAATTTTTATTTGCAAAAATCGGATTATAATTTATAATTGGCGTTGTGTTTGGTTTATGTGGTGTGAATTTAAAGTATTTCTTTGCTTAGATTGGAGATTAAGGTCGTTAGGTGATGGGTGCTTTAAGAATATTGTTCTTTATTTTGTTCTATTAGAGGTATTTCTTTTTTAAGGAGTCAAAATGTCTGATATTGGTAATTATCAAAGAGTTGTAAATTCGAAAGGTAGATTTGATACTACTGTTGATGAGGGTTTACGTTTGTATATGATTAAGGTTTACAACCTTATGGCTTTAGGACTTATCATCACAGGTGTTATGGCATTTTTGATTAGTAGTTTTGCAACTACTTTAGACCCAGCGGAATCAGTTGCACGTTTCCATGGTCTTATGTTGACGAGATTTGGAGTTATGATGTGTCAATCCCCATTATCTTGGATAATTATGTTTGCGCCTTTGGGAGCAGTTCTTTTTATACAGTTGCGGTTGAATTCTTTAAGTAGTTCAGCACTGATGACATCCTTTCTTGTTTATTCTGCTCTCGTTGGGTTGTCTCTTTCCTATATATTTTTGATTTATACAAGTAAAAGTATTGTACAAACGTTTTTTATTACTTCTGCTTCTTTTGGTTGTTTATCTCTTTATGGTTATACAACAAAAAGGGATTTAGGTCCTATTGGATCTTTCCTCATAATGGGGCTTTTTGGAATTTGTTTAATAGGTTTAGTTAATATTTTTATGCGTTCTTCTTCAGTTGAATTGGCTTTAAGTGTTCTTGGTTTATTCATTTTCTCTGGTCTTACAGCCTATGATACCCAGAGGATCAAAGAAGGTTATTCAGAACATTGTGGTGCGAGTTATTTAGAGCGTCAATCTGTGATGGGAGCTTTGGTCCTTTATATGGATTTCATCAATATTTTCCTTTATCTCCTTAAGTTCACGGGAGGTAAAAGAGATTAGCATAAAATAAGTTGCTAAATGAAAAGCGACCTAAGATTCATAGGTCGCTTTTTTATTATCTCGCTAAATCAATAATTTATAGGTTTATAAATTTAAATGAAATTTAATGATGTTGTGATTGAAAAGATAAGTAATCCGATTTAATTTTTTTTTAGCGTATTCAAGTGTGATATTTTTAATTTTTATGTTCCTTTTAAATATTCTACGATAGAGGTGTGAATAGATGTCTCAATCCTTAAACAGTTTTAATTGTCGTTCTATACTATCAGTTGGAGGGATTGATTATGTTTATTATAGTTTGCCGAAAGCTGAAGCTAATGGATTGCAGGGGATATCTCGTCTTCCATGCTCAATGAAGATTTTGCTTGAAAATTTACTGAGATTTGAAGATGGTTGTACTGTTACTAAAGAACAAATTCATGCATTTGTAAAATGGTTAGACAACAAAGGAACTATTGATAATGAAGTTTCCTATCGTTTTGCTCGTGTATTAATGCAAGATTTTACAGGCGTTCCTGCTTTAGTTGATTTGGCTGCTATGCGTGACGCAATTCGTGTTTTAGGGGGGGATCCTCAAAATATTAATCCTCTTGTTCCTGTTGATCTTGTTATAGATCACTCTCTTATAGTGGATCATTTTGGAAGTAAAGATTCTATAAATCGTAATAAAGATTTAGAATATCAGCGTAATGAAGAGCGTTATCGTTTTTTAAAATGGGGACAGAAATCTTTTAAGAATTTTCGAGTTGTTCCTCCTGGCACTGGTATTTGTCATCAGATCAACCTTGAATATCTTGGTCAATCAGTTTGGGTTAAAGAGGAAAAAGGAGAGAATATAGCGTATCCCGATACCTGTGTTGGTACTGATAGTCATACTACTATGATTAATGCGTTGGGTGTTTTGGGTTGGGGAGTAGGCGGAATTGAGGCTGAGGCCACAATGCTGGGATGTCCTATTTCAATGCTACTTCCAGAAGTAGTTGGTTTTGAGATAACTGGTCATCTTAAAGAAGGGGTTACAGCAACTGATCTTGTGTTGACGATTGTGCAAATATTGCGCAAAGAAGGTGTTGTGTCAAAATTTATTGAGTTTTTTGGTGCTGGACTTGAAAACATGGTGCTCGCAGATCGTGCTACTATAGCAAATATGGCGCCAGAATATGGTGCTACATGTGGGTTTTTCCCAGTGGATCAGGTAACAATTGATTATTTAAAGTTATCGGGACGCTCTGGAAATCGTGTTTCCCTTGTAGAAGAATATACTAAAGCTCAAGGTATGTGGAGTGGAAACATCGATTATGAAAAAGTTGTATTTACAAAGAGAATGAAATTGGATTTAGGAGATGTTTATCCTTCTGTCGCGGGTCCTAGGCGTCCAGAATCCCGGATTTGTCTGGGTGACGTTCCTTCCAATTTTTTAAGTGCTATGGATCAATATTATAAAAAATATGATAGATTAGACGAAAAATATCCTGTTAAAGGATGCGATTTTTATTTAAAACATGGAGATATAGCTATTGCTTCTATAACTTCTTGTACAAATACTTTTAATCCATCTGTCATGATTGGAGCAGGTTTATTGGCTCGCAATGCGGTTCGTGCAGGCTTGAAATCTAAGCCATGGATTAAAACCTCTTGTGCTCCAGGGTCGCAAGTTGCATATGAGTATCTCGTCCAAGCAGGGCTTACAAAATATTTAGATGCATTAGGATTTAATCTTATCGGTTTTGGATGTACAACGTGTATTGGAAATTCTGGATCATTGAATAAAGAAATTTCCGAAGTTATCAATCAAAATAAATTAGTAGTAGCTGGAGTATTATCTGGAAATCGTAATTTTGAAGGTCGTATTTCTCCAGATGTGGAGGCAAATTATCTTTTATCACCTCCTTTAGTAGTTGCTTATGCTCTTGCAGGGAGTGTAAGGAAGAATCTCACGAAAGATCCGATAGGGGAAGATCAAGAAGGTAAACTAGTATATCTAAAAGATATTTGGCCGACAGATAGTGAGATTCAAAGTTTTGTTAATAAGTATGTGACGTGTGATCTATATAAGAAGAAATATTCTGATGTATTTAAGGGTGACCGGAATTGGTGGGATATTCAAGTGCCCGAAAGTGAAACTTATATGTGGGATGAAGAATCAACTTACGTGCGTAATCCGCCTTATTTTGAAAAAATTAGTGATAATGTTCAAGAAATTTCAGATATCTGTGGAGCTCGAATTTTATGTTTGCTGGGAGATAAAATAACGACGGATCATATTTCTCCGGCTGGATCTATTTCGTTAGATTCTTCTGCTGCGAATTATTTGCGTCAACGAGGTGTTAAAGAAAGAGATTTTAATCAGTTTGGCACGCGGCGAGGCAATCATGAAGTCATGATGCGAGGTACTTTTTCTAACATCCGGATTCGCAATTATATGCTAGGCAGTGAAGGGAGGCAGGGAGGTTATACAATCCATTATCCTTCTAAAGAAGAATTATTTATTTACGATGCTGCGATGAGATATAAGGCGGATAAAGTGCCTTTAGTGGTATTCGCTGGCGTTGAATATGGTAATGGTTCTTCACGTGATTGGGCTGCTAAAGGTACTAATTTATTAGGCGTGCAATCTGTAATTGCGGAATCTTTTGAACGTATACACCGATCAAATTTGATAGGCATGGGAATAATTCCATTTGCTTTCGAAAAAGGATTGTCTTGGAAAAGTTTGAACATTAAAGGTGATGAAATCATCAACATCAGAAACTTAAAAACAATTTCTCCTCGACAAGAATGTACTTTAGAAATTTACAATTCCGATGGTAGCTCTAAGTTTATTCCTATTATTTGCTGTATTGATACTCTTGATGAGGTTAATTATCTTAAAAATGGTGGTATTTTGCAGACAGTTTTGAGAAGTATTTCTTGATCAAGACCATTTTTTGAAAATATTATTTTATTAATTATGATAGTTCTCGATAGATGGAATATGACATATTCAAAATATTTCTTTTTTAGTAGTAAGTTTAATAAAATATAGATATATAAATATTTTTTTATGCGATTTATTATTATATGGATATTATTTTTTTATTATAGGATCTTTTCTACCTCGCATTTGTATTTTAAATCGTACTATAAGTGATCCAATATTTTCTTATTGAATATCATGGAGATCAGGGTACTTTTTAGTATTATTTTATAAAAGTCATTGTCTTAATAAACATCTGAATAATCATTACAAAATAAACTTCTAGAACTATCACATAACTTTTCTAATTATTCTTCAAAAGTGATGATGCGAGATAATTTTTTGATATTTATAAAAAACACGAATTGTATGTGCATATTCCACGGTTTACTGAAAACAAGTGAAATATTTTTAAAGTACTATTTATTACAATAATAAATCATTTACGATTTATCAAGTACATAGGATCAAAAATATTAAACTTTTATTTGAAATATATTAAGGATCTGCTTGGAGGAGATCATGAACAGATGTAGCTAATTGTTTTAGAGAAAACGGTTTTGATAAAAAGCTAAATTTAGCATCTTTAGGTAAATTCTTGGAAAATGCATCTTCTGCATATCCTGAAATAAAGATAAATTTTAAACTAGGATATTTTTTTCTCAATTCGCGAAGTAGTGTAGGGCCATCCATCTCAGGCATCACTACATCAGAAACAACAATATCAATGCGACCTTGCAGTTCTTCTACAATCTTCAGCGCATCTGTTCCAGAGCACGCTTCGTAAACGGTATATCCGCGTGTTTCTAACATTCTTTTGCTACCACGTCGTACAGAATCTTCATCCTCGACAAGCAAGACTATAGCTGAGTTTCCTGTTAGATCAGCAGGTTTTTCTTGTGGTATAACAGCTATATCATGGGAATGAGAGGTTTCTTGAATATTCTCTTTAACATGTCGTGGTAAAAATATGCGGAATATAGTCCCTTTCCCCACTTCAGATTCTGGTAATATATATCCTCCAGATTGCCGTATTATTCCATACACCACTGAAAGTCCCAGTCCGGTTCCTTTACCTACTTCTTTAGTTGTAAAGAATGGTTCAAATATTTTTTCCATAACATCAGGAGGCATTCCTATTCCGGTATCTTCTACTTCTATTAATACCATGTCTTTTGTTGGAAGATCCGAATAATTAAAGGTATGTATTTCTGTCGATGGGATATTGCGGGTGCGTACAATTAAAGATCCACTTTCTTTAAGCATTATAGCATGATGAGCATTGACGCATAGGTTGACTAATACTTGTTCAAATTGAGATAAGTCGGTTTTAACATCCCATAAATCACGTTCATAATCTACAGTGAATTTTACTTGTGGGGGCTCGGAAATCAATTTTTGAATCATCATACGTAAATTACCGATCACCTCAGTAAGGTTGAGCACTGTAAGTTTCATAGTTTGTTTTCTAGAAAAAGCAAGCAGTTGCCGCACTAATATTGCAGCACGGTTGGCATTATGTTTTATCGCCATAAGATCGGCAAAGCGAGCATCAGAAGAGCGTGATTGTAATAACAAATGATCAGAAGATAAAAGAATTGCGGTGAGCACATTATTAAAATCATGTGCTATTCCCCCTGCTAATGTACCAACAGCATTTAATTTTTGAGTTTGCGCCATACGAGCTTCTAGGGCTTTTTGTTCTGTTATCTCGACGGTATACAGAATAGCTTGTTCTTCAGGAGCTTCTGTACTACGGTCAAGTGTGGCATTTATATAAAAGCGAAAGTGGCGATTTTCATCTTTAGGATGAGGAGAATCAATGGGGGGAATATCACTTTTTTGATCATTTGCATCAGCAAGGGCGGAGATAATCTTGCGTTTTTCATTTTTATGAACGATAGAAAAGACATCATCAGATGTGCCGTCGCTTTTTATAGCATTGGGAAAAATCTTAAGAAAATACGCGTTAGTGCGTAAAATTCTTCCTTTTCGATCAATAGAAGCAATAGCCATAGGTATATTGTTAAAAAAGCGGTTAAAACGCATATTTGCTATTGTTTCAGATGAATCGCTAGAATCACAGTTTTTGCGAGACACAACAACGGTGCGACTTTCTCCAGGCTTTCCATCGCAGGAAGCTAAAATACGGTGTACAAGTTTTACAGGAATACCATGACCATTATCTGCTCTACGTAGATCTAGATCTAATGTCACGGTTTTTTGATGATTCATTTCTGTGCGGATGGCTTTAATAAGGGCTAGTCCTTCTCCTGCTATAATATCTCCTAGAGACATTGATCTTGAGGTGAATGTAGTAAGATCAATGCCAATCCATTCTGCAAGGGTAGCATTAATATACAAAATTTTCCCTTGATGATCAGTTGACATAAATCCAACAGGAGAATGATCAAGATAATCGATAGCATTTTGTAATTCTCGAAAAAATATTTCTTGTTCTTTGCGTTCGGAGGTAATATCGGTTATACGCCATGCATATAGAAACTTTTCTTTATGTAGTTCAATGGATAGGATGCGTGCTTTAAGGCGATACCAATGTGGTCCAGAACCTTGAAAATTGTTGTTTAGTGGCTGCATTAAACGAAATTCTTCACTTCCTTCTCGATGCACGCGCAATCTATTGATAAGCCGATAAAGTGCTTCGCTAGCTTCTTGATTGCGGGCGAGAAGGCTCTCTAATGTTTTAATTCTTTTATTCCAAACAACATTAGTAAGTTTATTATATGCATTATTTGCATATATTACGTTTCCACGTTCATTTGTAATGAGTATCCCTTCTGGTTCACTATCCATAAAGGCCGTTTCAAGAGGAATAGTTGGTTTTATTGCCATATCAATTGAGCTAATTACGAGCAGTAATAATAATAATACGCCAATGATAACAAGAAGGCTCAATAACCCGAAGATCATGCTGTTATCGAGAGAATCTCTTAAAATAATGAATATTATGGATAGAAATAAGAAAATAACACTCAAAAACATTATAGGCATGTTTATGATTGAATAGCGTATATAATTGGCAAAAGGAAATGCATTATCGAATTGTCGCATCTTGCTACTCATATCACCAGCCTGACAATGCTCTATTATTGTAAAATTTCATATTTAATATCGCTGGAAGAAAGGTTGGAAAAACCTTTCTTCTACAATTATATTTATATGTGATACAGGTTCTTTCCATTTTTTCGTAGTATACTTTAATGTTTTAGATGTATATCACAGATACTTATTTAATCCTGCCTCTATCTTGTATTACGCCATAATTAAATGTTTTATCCTTTGTTCAGGGAACATTCAACTAAAAGATATAAAATTTAGTACAAAAACTTTAGATTGTTAGATATTGTAAATCAACAGAATGTTAACATGGATAAATCGGATCTAACAATTTTTAATTTTGTAATAGAAATAAATTTTTGAATCACTAATTAAATTATTGATAGGTATATTTTTCTTTGGGTTAATTTTTCGTTATTAACAACAATCCATATTCAAAATTGAATATGGATTGTTTATTTTTATTTTAGATAATAATTATAGCTTAAAGATGTTGCTTTGTCTGGAGAAAGTATTCCAGATATTTTTAGTCCAAATTCTTTAAATGCTGGACCTGCAATTTCCGCAGGTTTTTTTAGGTTAGCGCTATGCGTAGCAGTAAACTCTACTGTTCCGTTTTTTAACATATTAGCAACATAACGGGACGCGGCATTGCTCGATCCATGAAATTTAAATTCAGGTATTGAAGCCGTTAAGTGTATTATGGATTCAGAGAAAATAGATTGAGTTGCATAACTGCTAATAAGTTGAAGTTTTTGATAACTATTAGGAAATAAAGAAATCAACTTTTTTACTGCTTTCGAGGAATTGTCTCTTGCTAATTCTTTTCCGTTAATAATATATGAAGAGCGGGGGAGATCAATTAAAAATTGATGATCGAGATTTTTCGCAGGGAGAGATTTGAATGATTTAAATAGTACTTCATCAGATAATGGAACCATTTTAAAATTCTTGTCAGCTGAATTCAATGTCCTCCATTTTACGCCTGATTTCTCGCCTGCAAAAGGAATTTTTTGATCAATTTTTTTTGTAGAATGCGTTATTTTTTTTGTAATTTTATTGATAGTTTTCTTCCCGCTTAGATAGATATTATCCAGTTTAGACTCTGATTTTGCTACGCTTATTTTTGCGCTATTCTTCGACGGCAATAATGTTTTCGTTTCAGAAGGTAATGCGTTGGCACCCACATTTCTTTTTGATACAGCGATTGATTCTTCTGTAATCGTAGTGTTGCTTATAGATATAGTAGCGGTTGTGGCGCTAGTTTCTCCTGCTTTGGCAACGGACGCAGCACTAGTTTCTCCTGCTTTAGCCGCAGTTACAATGCTAGATTCTCCTGCTTTAGCGACAGTTGCAATGCTAGCTTCTCCTGCTCTAGCGGCAGTTGCAATGCTAGCTTCTCCTGCTCTAACTGCAGTTACAACTCCAGCTTCTCCTATTCTAGCAGCAATGCTGCCTCCACGGATTAAGCCATATGTGGCTTTTATGCCATACCCGACAAAAGGTATTAGCAGGGTGGCATCGCTTATAATGCCGAATATACCCCATCCATAATTACCTTTTTTAAATTCTTGAATAGTTCCATAAACAGGAATTTAAATTCTTGAATAGTTCCATAAACAGGAATCATGGATATTGCTGCTTCTTTTGTACACTCTTTCGCTTTTTCCAAAAAAGTTTTTTGTTGGACAGAATCTGGTGAGGAATTTTCTGTTTGTGGAAGTATTCCTTGCTTCTGTGTAGCGTTAGTAGGATTTTCTGTTTTTGGATAATTTCCAAGTGGGTAATTGTTATTAGTCTCTGAAACAAGCATAGTAATAATTCCTTTAAATATAAAATAATTTTAAATAAATTATATTTACATTATAAAAGAATTTTAAACTATATATTTTTATAAGTATAGTTTATATATTGTATATATGATATTTACTTTTTGTAAATATATAGTATTACTTTCTTGGGACAAAGAAGTAATTCGCTCGTATTATAAATATATAATATGGTAATAATACATTTGTTATTTTGCTTTAAATATCCATTTTTATTTTAATCATCAAGTTACATAAGATGAAAAACAAAATTCCATAGAATTTTTGTGAAAGAAGTACAGGGGAAAATTTATGATATTCTTGAAGATATTGTATAGCTTAGATCCCTCACTATGGTAATAGCGAAGGATCGTATTCTCTTTCAACGGAGTACTGCCGATAGCAATTGAATATTTTAACTTTTAGGATATCCCAATTCATGCAACGAAAGTGCATCACGAGCAGATACGTCTGGATATGATGGATCCAACCCAACATCTTTGGTAATGCGCCATGATCGGGCACATTTTTCCCCTTCTGCTTTAGAGCATTGGACACTAATATTTGGAATGTCAGGAAGGCTAAATGCATCAGTAGGGCCTTGATCATGAATGATTGTTGTGCCCGAGGTTATGCATATTTCAGCAATATCTATCCCTTCGAGGCTAGATATAAGAGATGAATCAGTGATGTATATAGTGGGGGATGTTTCTAAAGGTGATCCAATATTTTTTGATTTTCTTTCTATTTCTAAAGCGCTTATAACCACTTTACGTAATAGTAGGATTTTCCCCCACTTTTGAGAAAGTTGAACATTCTGCCATTCCATCGGTATTACAGGAAAGTTTTCAAGATGTACTGAGACGGCGTTTAAATCTAGGGAAAGCCATGCTTCTTCTGCTGTAAATGGCAAGATAGGAGCGATCCAAAGTATCAGGCATTTACATAACTTTCGTATCACCGCAATACTGGATAGGCGTTTTAAACTAGAAGGAGGATCGCAATAAAGCACATCCTTGCGGATATCAAAATAAAAAGCAGAAAGCTCTATATTAGAAAAATTGATAAGGTGACGAATGACTGCCTTAAAGTTAAAGGTATTATAAGATTCGCGTATGGTTTTATCAAGTTCGGTTATGCGATGCAACATAAACTGTTCGAGTAAAGGCATGCTAGCAAGGGATGGTTCCTCATCTGTATCGTGTGCAAGCATTCCAAGCATCCAGCGAATTGTATTGCGTACCTTTCGGTATGCATCAACATTGGTTTGAATGATATTTTTCCCGAGGCGCTGATCATCATGATAATCAGAATTTACAGCCCAAAATCGTAATATGTCAGCGCCTGATTCTGAAATTATTTCTTCAGGAAACATGACATTGCCTTTTGACTTTGACATTTTTTCGCCATTTTCGTCGACAGAAAAGCCGTGGGTAATGAGTGATGAAAAAGGTGAAGATCCACGTGTCGCACAGCTCTCCAATAATGAGTGCTGAAACCATCCCCGATGTTGATCTGATCCTTCCAAATATACGTCCGCTGGCCACGATAATTTCGGATTTTTTTCAAGAACCATGGCATGTGTGCAGGCAGAATCAAACCATACATCTAAGATATCTTTTGATTGTATCCAAGGTTCGCTAGCTCTTTCCCCGAGGAATAAATCGCGCATATTTTCATCAAACCATACATCTGATCCACGATCTTTAAAGGTTTTTATAATCCGCTCGTTGACAGATTTATCTAAAAGGATTTCACCTTTCTCATTATAAAACAAACAAATAGGGACTCCCCAATGTCTCTGTCGTGATAGTAGCCAATCAGGTCGTTTTTCAATCATAGACCGCAAACGGTTTTTCCCTGTACATGGGAAAAACTGTATTTTTTCTATTTCTGAAAGTGCACGAGAACGGAGGGTCGTTCCATCTTCAAAATTTTTATCCATGTGCATAAACCATTGAGATATAGTTCTGAATATTATAGGTTTTTTTGATCTCCACGAATGAGGATATGAATGTCTTATAATACTGCGGTTGAGGAGTGCGCGAGAATTGATCAAGGCGCGAATGATTTCTTCATTCGCATTTCCCTGTGCTCCCGTATCATCTAAAACACGTGCTCCGTCAAATCCTGGGGCTTCTTTTGTATAAAATCCATTTTCATCCACAGGAGAAGGGATTCTTGTATTTATCGAGCGATCTTGAAGCATTTTTTTTGCTTTATTCCATGCGGAAAAATCTTCAACTCCATGACTAGGAGCAACATGGACAAATCCTGTCCCAGAATTGTTGCTAACGTATTCAGCATCAATGATAGGCACTGGGAAAGTATAGCCTAGTTTTTCTAATGGATGTGAGCAAATGATTTGAGATAAATCTTTAGCTTTTACATCGCAAACTAATTCAATCTGTACATGAATTTGATCTGCTATTTTCTGCGCAAGATTCTTAGAAAAAACCAGGTTATTTCCCGTGTCAAAAGTCTGTTGTTTGTTGGAGGAGATTACTCTATAGAGTCCATATTGATGGTTTGAAGAAAACGCAATAGCTCTATTGCCTGGGATTGTCCATGGTGTTGTCGTCCATATCACAACTTGTGCTTCACGTAAATAATCAGCGGATGATTTTATAGGAAACCCTACTACGATAGAATCACTATCCACGTCATGATATTCAATTTCGGCTTCTGCTAGGGTTGTCTGTTCTACGATTGACCACATAATCGGCTTGATTCCACGATATATTTGATTGGATTCAGCGATTTTTAGAATTTCAAATGCTATTTGCGCTTCAGCTTCTTTGGTCATGGTAGTATAAGGGTTTTTGAAATCTCCTATGACACCTAATCGTTCAAACTCTTTTGATTGAATTTCAATCCAAGCGTTGGCAGAATCGCGACATGCTTGGCGGAACTCATTCACGGGAATTTCTTCCTTGCGTTTCCCTTTTTCGAGGTACTCATTTTCTACTTTCCACTCAATGGGGAGTCCATGGCAATCCCATCCTGGGACGAAGGAAGCATTAAAATCTCTCATTTGAAATGAGCGCACTGTTACGTCTTTTAAAATCTTATTTAACGCGTGTCCTATGTGAATATGTCCATTAGCATAAGGAGGCCCATCGTGTAATGTAAAATTTTTACGACCGACTCTACTTTCACGTAGTTTGTCGAACAAGTTGATTTTTTGCCAATAAGCGAGTAATTCTTGCTCTTTCTGGGGCAATGTTGCTTTCATAGGGAAATTGGTTTTAGGTAAGTACAACGTGCTGGAATAATTTTTTTTTGATTCAGTATTCATTATTTTTTTATCCCTTTTCATCAAGGATTAATACTACAATACCTAAAACAAGTTATGGTATTGAATATCTTTATAATTTTGTGGATTATTAATGTAGATGATCCAAGCTAGACTAGAGTGGATTTACTGCTTTTATTAGATGTAAGTATATTCATATTTTTCTTACAATCTATGGAAGATTCTATCTCTAATGTGGAATAAAAAAACTTATTGGCTTGCCCATAATATTTTAGCGATCCACTCTATATCTGACATATCAATGGTATCTACAGGATAATAGCAATTCAAAGACATAAGATCTATTGATCTGCCTCTTCTATTTATCAATACTTTTGCAGCTATATCACCAACACGAGGCTTTATCAATATTCTATCACCACAATTTACTTGCATGGTAGCATTAAGAATTAATATATCTCCTTTCCTATACAAAGGCAACATACTAGTATCTTGTATTTGAATCGCATAGATCCCATTGTGTGGAGATCTAATTTCCGGAATACCCACAGTGTTCCATTTTCCCCCAGCGGGAAATCCTCCGCTATCAAAAAAGCCACTTGATCCATTTGATGGAAAATTTAAGAGAGGAATTTCTTTTTCATGTTCATTAGTATTTGCATCACTAGAAAATGGTAGATCAAGAAATTGGAAAATTGTTTCGTTAGTAGCTTCTAGTATCTTAAAAATAGATTCTGTTGAAGGCCATCGGCTACGCCCACCAAGGCTTAATCGTTTGGATTTATTAAAGGAAGTCGGATCCAATCCTGCTTTTCGAGCAAGACCTGAGGGAGTAAGGTGATGGCGTTTAGCCATCCGATCTATCGCTTCCCATATCTTTTCGTGTGAAAACGTTGTCATGATGATATATAATCGATGAACAAAATATTCGTACAGAACAATCGGGTCATTAAAAGTATCTTTTCCATGATGATGAAACTTGGGATTTATAGTATCTTTGAATAAAGAGTACAATTCAGAGGATAGAAATGTGCAAACATTGTATTCAATAATCCTAAATATAGTAATTGAAAGAACTGGGCTAGTTAATCGAAGAGAGCATACTTTTGTAACAAATGAAAAATTTGATTTGTTAATGTATTAATATTTATACTGCTGAATATCAATGCGATTTCGAGATAATATTTCTTTCAAATAGCATTTTCAATGCTTTCTTCTTTAATATTTTTGAGCATTTTTCATTCTACTATAAAATAGACGCTTATGATATATGAATTTTTATATCTTGTTTCCAAAAAAGTATGAGAAAATTATAATGTTTTGATAAGTAGAAAATTCATAAGTTACGGGACAGGGATAAAGATGATGAAAAATACTCTGTATTGTTGACATCTATTCGTAAATTCTGCGATATCTTGAAATACGATGAACAAATTAATGTATAGCATAGGTGTTTTTTAGATGCTGCGTGGTTTTTCTATTTTTGTATTTTTTGGGGTTATGATTCTTTTGTCAAGTAATTCTTTTGCTGGGTTCCGAGTTTGTAATGGCACGAAAAATTTGATCGGTGTTGCTATAGGATATCCTTCTGAAAATGGTGGATGGGTTACAAATGGATGGTGGCATATTCCTGGGAATGCTTGTGAGACTATTGTAAAAGGTGTTTTGGATTCGCGATACTATTATTTATATGCCGAGGGAGTAGCGCATGGTGAACGGTGGCTTGGAAATGTTCAAATGTGTGTAGGACAAGATGAATTTAATATTGTGGGTATCAAAGATTGTTATGCACGTGGTTATTTGAGAGTCGGTTTCACCGAATATGATACAGGACAACATGAAAATTGGACAGTGCAACTAACTGATCCTTCAGAATAAGGAGATAGAGATGCCAATTCTCCGTAGAATTAAAATAATTTCCACATTAGGACCGTCTTCTTTTTCAGCAGATGTAATTAGTCGTTTGCATGAAGAAGGGACAGATGTATTCCGCATCAATATGAGTCATACGAGTCATGAGAAGATGCGGGAGCTTATAAAAAAGATTCGGGCAGTAGAGTCGAAGTCGCAACGTCCTATTGGTATTTTAATAGATTTACAGGGCCCTAAATTTCGTATTGGAGAATTTGAGGGTTCTAGAGCTTCTTTAAAAGAGGGGCAGGTTTTCACTTTAGATAATAAAAATGCTCTTGGAAATTCTGAACGTGTTACTTTTCCATATCCAGAGACCTTTGAATCTATCAAAATAGGTGATCGATTGCTGATTGATGATGGAAAAGTAAAGCTATGTGTGCAAGAAAGAACCTCAGATTATATAAGATGTAAAGTAATTGCGGGAACTGCTATCTCTGACCGCAAGGGCATTTCATTCCCAGATACTTTCTTAAAAACTCAGGCTTTGACTCAAAAAGATAGAGAAGATCTTCATGCAGCACTGCAAACTTCTGAAGTAGATTGGATAGCTCTTTCTTTTATTCAATCTGCCGATGATTTGGTGGAGATTAGAAATATTCTTTCTAATAAGAAAATAGGTTTGATGTCAAAGATAGAGAAACCTCGTGCTATTGAATGTGCTGCGGAAATCATTAAGCTATCAGATGCAGTTATGGTCGCACGTGGAGATCTTGGGGTAGAAATGGCGCTGGAATTAATTCCAGGCATCCAGAAGAAACTAATTCGGATTGCTCGAAAATTAGGAAAGCCAGTTGTGATAGCGACTCAGATGCTTGAATCGATGGTAACATCTCCCGTTCCAACGCGTGCGGAGGTTTCTGATGTGGCCACTGCTGTATTTGAAGAGGCTGATGCCATTATGTTGTCAGCAGAAACGGCTTCGGGATCTTATCCTGTTGATTCTGTAAAGACAATGTCATTGGTTGCGTCTTCTGCTGAAAGAGATCCAAGTTGGCAGGAAATGAGATCTCTTTGTCGTATTGAGCCTAATAAAACAGGGGCGGATGTTATATCTTCAGCTGCACGTCAAATAGCAGAAACGTTACGTTTATCTGCTATTGTTTGTTATACCGCTTCTGGAGATACTGGGTTACGAGCTGCACGTGAACGTCCAAAACAGGAGATAATAGCGTTGTCTCCAGTTATTCAGACGGCACGCAGATTATCTCTTGTATGGGGAATTCATTGTGTAGTCACTGAAGATGCTTCTGATCTTGATGATATGGTTAATCGTGCTTGCCGTATTGTCGTAGAACAAGGATTCGGGGATCCAGGGGATCGTATAATAATTTCTGCAGGATTACCTTTAGGAACGCCGGGTTCAACTAATATGTTGCGCATTGTTTATATAGGGGCGGATGGACTAAGCGGTACGTAAATTTTTCTGAGACATTGCAATCAGTATTCAAAAATGAATACTTGCTTATTCTTTAGAAAGAATATCGTATATTTCCCCCTTGCTGTATTGTCGTAGAACAAGGATTCAGGGGGCCAGGGGATCGTGTAATCATTTCTGCAGGATTACCTTTAGGAACGCCGAGTTCAACTAATATGTTGCGCATTGTTTATATAGAGGCGGATGGACTAAGCGGTACGTAAATTTTTCTGAGACATCGCAATCAGTATTCAAAAATGAATACTTGCTTATTTTTTAGAAATAATATCGTATATTTCCCCTATTGCAGTAGCTTCTTTGGTAAGTTGAAAGTGTTTAACAGCGCGTTCTCTTCCTCTGTTACCGGTATCGGACATTATTTTTTCTGAATTCATAAAGTGTAAAACTGCTTTTTCAAGTGCATGGACATCTCCAGCTGGGAAGATAATGCCAGCCTTCTCATTTTCTGGATCTAATAATTCCGAGAATACACCCACATTAGCTGCTACCACTGGAATGCCACTTGCCATGGCTTCTAAAGCAGTTAATCCAAATCCTTCATGCAATTGTGGGGCTATAAAAATATTCAATGCACGATACCAATCATCTATAGAATACTTTTCATCTATAAATAGTATACGTTTTTCTAATCCAGCTTTCTGTATGCTCTTTTGGATTTTTCTTTTGAAAAAATAATGTTTAAAAGTTGTTTTCCCGACAACCACAGCTATCCACTCTGGATGAGAAGGGAGTATATTTATCATACAATTAACGAATAATTCCGTTCCTTTGATTTTACGGATACGTCCAAAACAACCAATGATCTTTTTATGTTCTGGCATTTTGACATGGCGTCGCGCTTCTTTTTTATCGCTAGTAGGATAAAATCGTTCTGTATTAATACCATGCATGATGATAGTGTTGGGACGTTTGATAAAGAGAGCTGATTTTTTGCTGGTAGTGATAACTGCGTCCATGCGAGAAATGAGGTATCGACTCCATTTCGTATGATTCCGTTGCGAAGATGAAGTGAATATAAGCTTTAAAGGCATTTTTAAAACATCACGCATTAGAACGCCTACTAGCATTTCATTATTACGACGTGCATGCCAAATACGATTATTTTTATTTCTTGGCTTTTCCCAACAAGATAGAAGAGATAATATGCCAATACTAATGATTTTATTGGGTAAAAAATACCCAAAAACAACCAAGCGTTGTCCAAGTTTACGTTGTTCTGGACAAAGAGCAAATATGGTTGAAGTAACGCCTGAATGTCTTATTTTAAGATTTGGAGCAATAATATCAATTTCTCTCATATCAACCAATTGATGCGAAGATTGTATTTGACTTTTATCAGACCCATAAAACTTTAAGAATTTCATAATTCTTTTGTCCCCCAGGAGCATTAACTGAAATGGTGTCTCCTAATTCTTTCCCAATGAGAGCTCTCGCAATTGGAGATGATATTGAGACGAGGCCAGATTTTACATCGGCTTCTTGGTCTCCAACAATTTGATAGTTCTTTTGATCTCCTGAATCTTCATCTACAAGATATACAGTAGCTCCAAATGCAATTTTAGATCCAGACATTTGCGAAATATCGATTACTTCTGCGCATGTTGTGATGTTTTCAAGATCTACTATTCTCCTTTCATTTAAGTTTTGTAATTCCTTAGATGCTTGATACTCTGCATTTTCTGAAAGGTCTCCATATGCACGAGCCTCTGATATAGCTTTGATAATCCTAGGACGTTCTTCTTGTTGTCTCCAACGTAATTCTTTTTGAATTTTATCAAAACCCTGAGATGTTATAGGAATTTTATTTACCATGGTTACGCATCCTTGCAATTAAAATGTCGCTTATAATAAAAGGGACATATGGGACTTTTCATACTAAAAATTTCCTATTTTTTCTTATAAGAAATAACGTGCGAAACGACATTTTATATTATTTTCAGTGAAAAGTACAATTTATGATTAATATTATAATTGGTTTAACGATAGCTTTGCAAACTGTAAACTTCAAGACTTCCTGCTTTGAGCGCTTGAATCGCTTGAGATACTGCTTCTGCTCCCGCAATAGTCGTATAATAAGGTATTTTCCTAATCAAAGTTGATCTTCGTAATGATTTGGAATCTTCAATAGCCTTTTTCCCTTCAGTGGTATTAATCACTAAGTGTACTTGGCGATTGCTGATCACATCTTCAATATGTGGTCTTCCTTCTAAGACTTTATTGATTTTTTGTGTCGTTAAGCCATTGGACTCCAAAAATCGTGCTGTTCCTTCAGTTGCCATGATTTTAAAGCCCATATTCTTAAATTTTTGTATGATGGGCACAATGCGTTTTTTGTCTGCATCGCGAACAGAAACAAAAACAGTTCCTTCATGAGGAAGGTCAACTCCAGCTCCTAGTTGTGATTTTGCAAACGCTAGAGGAAAATCTTTATCCATTCCTATTACTTCTCCGGTTGAGCGCATCTCAGGGCCAAGTAGGATGTCAACTCCTAGAAATTTATTGAAAGGAAAAACAGATTCTTTTACGGCGAAGTGTTTAATTTTGGATAGATCAGGTCTCTTTCCATAAGCTTCTATAGAAGATTCAAGGCTTTCGCCTGCTATAATACGGGCAGCGACTTTTGCAACAGGGAATCCAATCGTTTTTGCAACAAAAGGTACTGTACGCGATGCTCTGGGATTAACTTCTAGAATGTAAATTATTCCATCTTTAATTGCATATTGGATATTAATTAATCCTACAACATTTAGTGCGCGAGCTAAATCTTTAGTCTGAGAACGTAATTCCTCCTTGAGATTTTCTGAGAGCGAGCGAGGTGGCAATGAACAAGCGGAATCGCCAGAATGAATTCCGGCTTCTTCGATATGCTCCATAATTCCTACTATAATAACTTGGTCGTTTTGGCATAAAGCATCTACGTCGACTTCTATAGCATCGGATAAATAGCTGTCAAATAACAGAGGATGTTTTCCTAATAAGGTATTAATCTGTCCTGTCTTGTCATTTGGATACTGCCGTTTAATTTCTTCTGAAACGAGCTCTGGAAGAGTGTCAAGAAGGTAATCCTGCAACATACTTTCAGAGTATATAATTTGCATAGCGCGACCACCTAAAACATAGGACGGGCGAATTAAAAAGGGAAATCCAATTTCATTTGCGATCAATCGTGCCTGTTCTACGGAGTGAGAAATGCCATTTTTAGGCTGATTCAGTCCTAATTTTATTAATAATTTTTGAAAACGATCACGATCTTCAGCGAGATCTATAGAATCAGGTTGTGTTCCGAGAATAGGAATTTGATTCTTTTCAAGGATTTTAGCGAGTTTTAACGGTGTCTGCCCTCCAAATTGTACTATTACGCCTATTAACTGACCTTTTTGTTTTTCTACACGTAAAATTTCAAGAACATCTTCTTCGGTCAGGGATTCAAAATACAATTTTTCTGCAACATCATAATCTGTTGATACAGTTTCAGGGTTGCAGTTGACCATTATTGTTTCAAATCCTGCTTCGTTTAAAGAGAAAGCAGCGTGACAACAACAATAGTCAAATTCAATCCCCTGTCCAATGCGATTAGGGCCCCCTCCAAGAATAACAATTTTCTTTCTATCAGAGACCTTATCTTCAGATACCATTTGATCAATAAAATTTGTTTCATAAGTAGAGTACATGTAAGAGGTGGGAGATGAAAATTCTCCAGCACAAGTATCGATGCACTTGAAGACGGGATGTACATTCAATTTATTCCGTATTTTTCGTATTTCGTAAGTAGGAATACCGGATAAGATTGATAATCTAGCATCAGAAAATCCCATGGCCTTGATAGCATGAAGATTCTGAAAATCTTGTGGAAGACCATGTTCACAAATACGATGTTCCATATCAACAATCATCTTGATTTGTTGAATGAACCAAGGGTCGATACTACAACTTTGGTGTGTCTCTTCTACGCTCATTCCTAAGCGTAATGCTTGTGCTACCATACGCAATCTATCTGGGCAAGGTATGTTGATAGCAGCACGAATTACATCTTGATCTTTTGCAGATTCCATTGAAGGTATATGAATTTCATCTAACCCAGTAAGGCCAGTTTCGAGACCGCGTAACGCTTTTTGTAAAGATTCTGCAAAACTACGGCCTATTGCCATTACTTCTCCAACGGATTTCATGGAAGTTGTTAAGGTCGTGTCTGAACCAGGGAATTTTTCAAAGGCAAATCGTGGAATTTTTGTGACGATATAGTCGATTGATGGCTCAAAAGCGGCAGAGGTTTTCCCTCCCGTAATGTCATTGCTAAGTTCATCTAAAGTATAACCAACAGCTAGTTTTGCTGCAATTTTTGCAATTGGAAAGCCTGTGGCTTTAGATGCTAAGGCGGATGAACGTGATACTCTTGGGTTCATTTCAATTACGACCATTTGTCCATTTTTTGGATTTACGGCAAATTGTACATTTGCTCCTCCAGTCTCCACGCCGATTTCTTTTAGTACTGCAATTGCAGCATTGCGCATTGATTGATACTCTTTATCCGTTAAAGTCATAGCAGGTGCAACTGTGATTGAATCTCCAGTATGAACGCCCATAGGATCAATATTTTCGATTGAACAAACAACGATACAATTATCGTTTGTATCGCGGATCATTTCAAACTCGTATTCTTTCCAGCCTAAGACGGATTCTTCTATTAATACCTCAGTAGTGGGAGAAGCACGAAGGCCATTTTCAACGATTTCAAAGAATTCTGATTGATTATAGGCTATGCCACCTCCTGTTCCTCCAAGGGTAAAAGATGGACGGACAATAATGGGGAGACCAATTTCATCAAGAGCTTGCACAGCGACAGCCATCGCATGGCAAATATATCGATTTTTTCTATCGTTTTCTTCCAAATTCCACTTTATTTCTAGGGCGTATAATGCAGCATCAAGTTCTTCTTTTGAAAGGTTTTTCTTTAGATTATCTCGTTCTTCTTCGTGCATTTTACGATCATGATCTTTGATATCTGTAGCATTTGCAAGAATGGATTTTGGAGTTGTAAGCGAAATATTTTGCATTGCTTTGCGGAAAAGAGCTCTGTCTTCAGCTTTGTCTATGGTATCTGGTTTGGCGCCAATCATTTCAACGCCATAACGATCAAGCACTCCCATGCGTTTTAATGAAAGTGCCGTATTAAGGGCTGTTTGTCCTCCCGTTGTTGGTAGGATTGCGTCAGGACGTTCCTTCTCTATAATTTTTGTCACAACTTCTGGTGTGATCGGTTCGGTGTAGGTAGCGTCTGCCAGATCTGGATCTGTCATAATAGTAGCGGGATTGGAGTTTATGAGGATAACTCTGTATCCTTCTTCTTTAAGTGCTCTACAAGCTTGAGTTCCAGAATAGTCAAATTCACACGCTTGTCCGATTATAATTGGGCCTGCCCCGATGATAAGAATTGATTTCAGATCTTGACGTTTCGGCATTTTATTTATCCTATACAATTCATGTGGTTTTTTGTATATATTTTGCGATTCTGATTGGAACTAAGTAGTCTTTTATTACATGAGATGTGATCTGTAAGCAACTTTAATTGATCGCTATGTTTATGATAGAAAGATAAATAGATGAACGTGGTTAGATAATCAGGTAGAGATTTCTCGTTGAGATTATTGTCGTGCATCAAAAACTTTAAATACAGATTGGAAAATCTATAGCTATGTTTCAGTTTTAAAACAAGTTTACTAGATTTTGTAAAATATAGTTATTATTCAATTTTAATGGGTTAGATGTGTTGTATTGTTTAATTTTTGCCCGCAAGCATGACGAAAACGCAATACCGCTTCCTTTGTTCCGTACTCTAAAGCGGTTGATGTAAATGCATGGCCTACCGAAATTTCAGAAATATATGGAATTGCTTTTATTAAATTTGGTATATTTTGTATTGTGAGATCATGTCCTGCATTAATTTTCAAATGCATTTCCTGTGCAATGCGAGCTGTGGTAATTAGATGTTTTAGCAAAACACTTTCTTGTTGAGGATCATTATAGCATGCTCCATAGGGGCCGGTGTAGAGTTCAATGCGATCAGCTCCTGTTAATTTAGCTGCTTGGATACACTTTTCTTCTCCATTTCCATCAGCGAAGAGAGATACTCTAGATCCTATGTCATGTAACTCAGCAACAGCTTCCGTGAGAATTTTCTGATTTTTTATAAAATCCCATCCATGATCAGAGGTCAGTTGGTGAGGATCGTCTGGGACAAGAGTAACTTGTTCAGGTTTATAATTCTTGCATAAATTGAGGAATATCTCTGTAGGATATCCTTCAAGGTTTAATTCTGCATTTGGAAATTCTTCATCAATCAATCGGCGAATTTCAGGCAAATCTTTATAACGAATATGACGTTGATCTGGGCGCGGATGTACTGTCAATCCAGAGGATCCAGATTGCAGAGCTATCCTACCAATATGTACTAAGCTTGGCCATGGGAGATTGCGACGATTGCGAAGCATAGCTACTGCATTAAGATTAATAGATATATTGGTAGACATTTTTAAATATCCAGAATTATGCGATTAGGGAAAACATAACAATAATTAACTTCTGCCACAGAACATTTTATTAATTTATTAATTTTTTTAATAAAATAATAGACAGACATTTTTAATTGGAAAGTTATTAAAGATCATTCAGGTACTAGACAGATTTTTGATGCTCTGATAGAGTCGTCTAAAAAAAATCTTGAGTAGTATTTTATTTTATTACCTTTGGGTAATTTTTCAGAAGAAGAGAGATATCTATAGTGTTTGTACTTGTGCGTGACAATAATGTTGAGCAGGCTCTGCGTGTTTTAAAAAAGAAAATGCAAGGAGAAGGGGTATTGCGTGAAGTGAAAATGCGTGATCACTATGAAAAACCTTCTCAGAAGCGTGTAAGGTTGAAAGCTGAGGCGATTCGTCGGGGTAGGAAATTAGTACGTAAGCAAGCTCAGCGTGAATGTTCTGGCGCATCTAGATTTCGAAAGCATAAATGACAGTTCTTTAATTAGTAAGAGGGAGAACGTTCATTGTATCTTCTTAATTGGATTATTGATAAGTACGGCTATAGATTAAAAAGATTGGCACGTTGTTTTATTAGGTCTTTTTTGGTATTTAATCTAGCACTATCAGCGGAAGGGTGTTTGTCTCCATTCCAAATCAGCAACAGGCGCGTGAACATTGCGTCTCTTACTTCCGTAGTTCAAACTAATCCTAGAGATCCTGAGGTATACAATGTACGAGGGGTTGTTTATGGGGGAAATGGAGATTTTCAGAAAGCACTGCTAGATTTCCAAAGTGCTTTGGATTTGAACCCCCGTTATTACAAAGCGTATGCAAATCGTGCTCTGATTCGATATAAAATGGGGGATATCTCGGGGGCGATAAGAGATTATGATGCTGCTTTAAAAATCAATCCAGATTATGATATAGCTTATATAGGACGCGGTGAAATTTATCGTGATGAGAAATATAGTGATTTGCAAAAAGCATTTGTCGATTTTGATCATGCGATAAAGTTAAAAACCTCTGATGGGCGTGCATGGTATGGCCGTGGCCTTGTATATCAAATGCGTGGAGAGCATGAGAGAGCAATTGAAGACTTTTCTAAGGCAATATATCTATCTCATACAGTCGCAGATTATTACAATGGGCGTGGTATTTCTTATATGGCCGTAAAGAATTATGAAAGTGCTTTAGATGATTTTGAATTCGCTATTCACCTTGATGCTAAAAAAGCTAGATTTTGGTTCAATGCAGGAATGGTATATGAAATGCAGAATTCTGATGTGAATGCAATCAATTGTTATAAACATGCATTATCGATTGATTCGAATTATTATAAAGCGAAAGATCGAATTTTGGGGATTCGTAAAAAAGAAGATTTGATTCCCAGATAGTGGATTTGATGAGTAAAAGATTTTAAATAACGATATTTTTTTTAGAACCTTTTTAATGACATATATGCTAAAAATATTCGGGATAATCTATATTTATTTCTTTTGATGGCTTTTTATATGCATTTATTCGGTAATATTTATTGTGCGTATATGTGCGTATTCTGGTGAATATTAGGTTTTTCCCATGCCTATTACTTCCATGCCTATTACTAAGTACAATTTCCTATTTTCTTTGGGGATGTATTCGACAAGATACATTGATTTCTATGTTTTACTTTACATGTATCGTAATTTATAAATTATAGCGTCAAAAGTATTTGTATTGATTCTGAGTAGTGCCTATTTTGATATTATGGAATATTTGAGTTAGATATCCTTAAATTATATTTATTTTTGGTAATGATATGAATTAAGACTTATAAAGTTACTTTTTGCGTTTCAAAGTATTTTTGGCAGAATTTGTCGTAATAAGGGATTTTTTGTTGTTTATTAGGGTTATTTTTTCAAACTTCATAAAGTGGGGTTTTTTATTCTTTGCTTCTTGCATTTGGGTTTTATAGTTCGCAATTTCTCTTTGTGTAGAACATACTTCGTCTGAAATATCAGGGACTTCATTAGATAAGTTTTGTTTGTCAAAGTTCTTTGCTATATAGTTTATTTTCTTTTTGTCGGTTTTAGTGGAAAATCCTACGGATAGCAGTTCTTCAGATATTTTATTGCGTGTATCCCGATCTATAGCTCCTAAAATAACTGCAATTAGCGATCTATTCCCTTGAATAGCCGAAGTAACAATGTTGAATCCAGAAGCACATGTAAAACCGGTTTTCATTCCATCTGCCCCTTGGAATATGCCGACTGCCCAATTGGTATTAGGATATTTTTTCCCTTTTATTTCGAGGCCTTTTATTTGAAAATAATATGCATATTGAGAAAAATCAGTTTTTATTCTCCAAGATAATATGCTCATATCACGTGCTGTTGTATAATGATCATATTGTACTGCTCCATGAGTATTCATAAAATGAGTTGAAGATAATCCCAATTGTTCAGCATAAGCATTCATATGTTTTACAAAATTTTCTTCTGTTTTACACAGAGATTCAGCTATTGCGGTGGCAATATCATTTGCTGATTTTACGATGAGAAGCTTTAAGGCATTATCAAGGGTCATAACACTTCCTTGTCCAAAGGTACTATTTGCAGGAGGGTGTTTGGATGCATTTTTGCTAATAGTTATGGGTGTTTCCAAAGTGATTTTTTTTCCTTCGAGAAAAGAGAAAATAACATAAGCGGTCATTAACTTTGTTAGGGATGCAGGATTCCAAGGGTGGTCAGGATAGTTTTCTGCTATTACATGACCAGTATTGCTATCTATTAATGTATAATAAGGAAGGTTATTCATTCCTGCGATATACTGGGAGGGGAAAATGCTATTTAATAAAACTGCTGTAGCTATGTTTACAAGAAAGTATCTTATAACCGAATCCTTCTTGATCATGTTTTTATTAATCCTTTTATGGAATTTTATATTATGTGGTGTTTATTAGTGCTATCTAATTATCAATATAGTCCATAATCTATATTACAAAAATAAAAAAGTAGTGTTTGTCGTATACTTTGATAGTAATAAATAAATTCAATAGACATAATTTTATAGTTCTTTTTTTGCCCAATATTCAGTACGAGATCCTCGTATATTTTCAAAGTTTACTTCATTTTCCTTTGTCAAAAAGTCAGACAATCCTTTGATAATGCGTTTTGGTAGGGATGCCCCTTCGTATATCATGGCCGAATAAAGTTGGATGAGATTTGCTCCTGCCATTATTTTCTCAAGAGCATCTTTCGTAGAAGATATTCCTCCAGTTCCAATTATAGCTGTTTTAGGGCCAATACGCTGTCTTATTTTTGCAAGGATTATAGTGGATTTTTGAAAAAGAGGAGGGCCAGATAATCCTCCACCTTTTTCTTGGAGGTGTGAATCTTGCAATCCTTTGCGATCGAGTGTGGTATTGGAGACAACAATTCCTTCTACTTTATGAGAAATAACTGCGCTAGCGATATCGTCTAACTCTTTTTCTGATAGATCAGGTGATATTTTCAGAAAGATAGGAACGGATTTACCTGTTTTTATTTTTTCTTCTTTTCTGGCTTGCATAACATGGGTAAGCAACATTTCAATATTTTGCTTTTTTTGCATATCGCGTAAACCTGGTGTATTAGGGGATGAAATATTAATAGTGAAATAAGAGGCAATTGTAGAAAAAAGACGGATACCAGAGACATAATCTAGAATAAAGTTTTTGCTATCTTTATTGGCTCCGAGATTTATTCCAATAGGGAAGGTGGGCTTTATTGTAGAAAGACGTGAAAATACAGCATGGTACCCTTCGTTATTGAAACCGAGTTTGTTGATTATAGCTCGATCCTTAGCTAATCGAAAAACTCTTGGACATTGATTGCCCTTTTGGGGATTAGGAGTAATGGTTCCGATTTCTACAAAGCCAAATCCAAGTTTAAATAATTCTATGGGAACTTCAGCGTTTTTATCATATCCTGCCGCCATTCCTAAAGGATTGGGGAATGATATGTTGGCAACTTTTGTATTGAGGCGGAAGTCATTTTGTAGAGGGAAAAATGATAAAATCCCTGATTTTAACGCAATAATTGATAAACGATGCGCTATCTCAGGGTCTACATTTAATAAACCTCGTAGTGCTAATTTATGAATGACGCTAAGCAAGGTTGAATTTATCCTATAAAAATATAAATCATAGAAAGGGTGGATATGACTTTTATTGAGGTTATGAAAGGAATCACTTTATATCAAAACACCATAATAGAATTGCTTTTTGCGTATGAAGACGATTTTCCGCTTCATCAAAAACTACTGATTGATGTCCGTCTAAAACTTCAGTTGTAACTTCTTTTCCCCGACGTGCAGGTAGACAGTGCATAAATAATGCATCAGGGTGAGCTTCAGACATGAGGGCAGAGTTGACCTGAAATGGCAGAAAGACATGTTCTTCTCTGGCTTTAAACTCTTGGTTCATCGATATCCATGTATCTGTTAACACACAATGAGAGCCTTTGATTGCCTGTAAAGCGTCATGGGACGATACAACAGAAGCCCCTTGATTTGTTGCCCAATTCAAGTATTTGCTTTGAGGCTCTGATCCTATAGGGGTCGCTATATTTAGGTGGTAGTTAAAGCGTACGGCTCCTTCTATGAGGGAATGTAGTATATTGTTCCCATCTCCGACCCAAGAAAAAGTTTTTCCTTTTACTGATCCACGATGTTCTTCAAATGTCATAACATCAGCTATAATTTGACAAGGATGAGTATCGTCAGTTAAAGCGTTGATTACTGGTACAGTTGCATTTTCTTCTAATTCCAGAAGGCGTGAATGGTCAGTTGTGCGCATTACAATCGCATCTACATACCGAGAAAGAACTTTTGCTGTATCTGCGATGGTTTCGGCATTTCCAAGTTGCATTTCTGAGCCTGACAAAAAGATTGTTTCTCCCCCGAGATGTTTCATTGCGACCTCAAAAGAAACGCGGGTACGCGTGGATGGTTTCTCGAAAATCATCGCCAACACTTTTCCAGACAAAGGTTGGTTTTTAGAGGGGTTATCCGAAGAATTTTTGATTTTTTTTGCGTTTTCTACGATTAAGGAAAGATCTGATGATGAGATATTTGATAAGTCTGTAAAGTGTTTCAGATAAGTCATTATATGGAAAATCCTCTTGTTGAATCGTTGTTAGACCTATGATCATAGCCCGTTGATATATTTTATTGGCGTGATAGCTTGAAAGCAGCGCGTTCTATGCGATCTAACCCATCGTTAATTTCCTTTGTAGTGACTATCAGAGGTGGGAGGATGCGTACCACATTATTGCTCGCTGGAGCGGTCAAAAGACACTCGTCTCTGAATTTTTCTGCGAGTATTGCGGGTGGAAATACAGTTTCCAATCCTATTAATAGCCCTTGTCCTCGCACATCTAAAAAAATATTGGGGAAACGATTTTTAATTGCAATTAAGCCGTTAAATAATATTTTAGAAGTATTCATTACGTTTTCAAGAAAGCCATCGGATTTGATGATATCGAGAACTTTTTCTCCTAATACCATTGCTAATATATTTCCTCCATATGTAGATCCATGAGAGCCCTTATTCATACAAGAGGATGCTTTTTCTGTTGCCAAGCATGCTCCAAGAGGAAAGCCTCCGCCCATTCCTTTAGCAATTGCCATAATGTCAGGTGTGATATTAGTCCATTCATAAGCGAATAATTTGCCGGTACGCCCATATCCTGTTTGCACTTCGTCAAATATGAGCAAGGCATCAATATCATCGCAAATTTTACGTAGTTCTTGTAAAAACTCTGGAGGTGCTTTTTGAGCGCCGTTTTCGCCCTGGATTGGCTCTATTAAAATAGCAGCAGTGTCATCGCTAATTTGATTTTTAAGAGATTGGAGATCGCAAAATTTAGCTTGATTAAATCCTTCTATTTTTGGTCCAAATCCTTCTAAATATTGTGATTTACCTCCTGCAGATATTGTTGCTAAGGTGCGTCCGTGAAAAGCCCCTTCAAATGTAATGATGCGAAACTTATTAGTTTTACCTTTCGTATAATGATAGCGACGTGCTGTTTTAATGGCGCACTCTACTGATTCAGTGCCTGAATTAGTAAAAAAAACCTTGTCGGCAAAAGTACTGCGTGTTAGATGATTGGCAAAAATATCTTGCTGTGTTGATTGATAGAGGTTAGAAACATGCCATAGTTTTTCAGATTGTGATTTAAGTGTCTTGACTAATTCTGGATGTGAATGACCAAGAGAATTGACTGCAATGCCAGATGCAAAATCTAAAAAAGGAGTTTTATTTTCAGAAAAGAGCCACGCGCCTTCTCCTTTTTCAAAACGAATATTTGCGCGATCATAAGTGTTAAATAAATGACTATTTTTATTCATTCGATTATTCCTATTGATGAGGCACTTAAAAATTAGGAATAGATGATTCCTAATTTAAGATATTATCTCTTGGGATCAAGGGTAGTAAATCATACTTTTGGTGAAAAGAAAATTGCAGAATAGGACTCTTATCCAAATATGTTAAGAGGAATAAATTTCAGTTATTAATAGGTATATTATTTTAATTCACAACCTTTTTTCTACTTGTTGACGCTTACATAAGATCGGAATAAGGTTTAAAGTCAATAAATAGTTATCAGATGATTCGTTGAGCATTTGTTCTTTCTAGCTAGTTTGGTGCTAGAAATTTGAGAAGGTGGATAGATCAATGGTCTGGACTGATGAAAGAATTGATAAACTTAAGAAATTTTGGTCAGAAGGGTTAAGTGCTAGCCAAATTGCTGTGCAATTAGGAGGCGTGACCCGTAATGCTGTTATTGGCAAATTGCATAGATTATTGTTGCCCAGCCGCGTTAAAGTGAATGAAAATAAGCAATCTGGAAATGATCGGAAGAATAGAGCTCTAGAGTATAATTCTTCTAAGATGAGACAAGATTCTGATGTTGGTGTTAGTGCGCCTGTTCTCAAAGAGCGGATTCCGAATTCAGCTCCTAAACGAAAAGCAAAGCCTGTCTCAGAAAAAGATAATGCGATTACTTCCGGGGTTGTGTTGCCTATGTCGCGTTGTCTAAGATTAATGGAGCTAACGGAAAATACTTGTAAATGGCCTTTAGGAGATCCTTTTGGAAAAGATTTTTCTTTTTGTGGAAGTGATGTACACAATGATTCTCCATATTGTGATTATCATAAAAAGCTTGCATACCAACAAGTGCATGATCGTCGTAAAATCCAAGCAAATTCGCAGTAAATTTAATGACACATAATCCAAATGGATTTAGTTATAAGTCAGAAGGATGACAAACTATTGTTTTGCAGAGATAATTATTGTACTCTGTAGGGATAATTTGACGTTAATGGCTTATAATTACTAATTACGAATTTTTTGATATTTGATAGGTGATTATGTTTATACAAACTGAGGATACTCCTAATCCTGAAACTCTTAAATTTATTCCAGGACAAGTGGTTCTTGAGCATGGTACGATCCATTTTTATAATGCAAAAGAGGCTGAGATATCTCCTTTGGCATCGCGAATTTTTTCTATTCCAGGGATTAAGTCTGTTTATTTAGGATATGATTTTATCACGGTTGCGAAAGATAAGTATGATTGGGAACATCTTAAGCCTCCTGTTTTGGGTATGATTATGGAGCATTTTATTTCAGGACATCCGATTATTGATGGTGGAGAATTAGGAGAGGTAGAATCAGATGGCATGGAGGATGGAGATTTTATAGAAAGTGACCGCGCTATTGTTCAAAGAATAAAGGAGGTTTTGGATAATCGTGTGCGTCCTGCTGTAGCTCGAGATGGAGGGGATATAGTTTTTAAAGGATATCGAGATGGAATTGTATTTCTAAGGATGATGGGGGCTTGTTCAGGATGTCCTTCTGCTAGCGAAACGTTAAAACATGGCGTAGTAAACCTTTTGAATCATTTCGTTCCTGAGGTAAAAGATATTCGTGCAGTTTAGAAATAGGTGTGTTTTGTGATAGTTTTAGCGCTAGACACGACAGGCGGGAACTGTTCTGTCGCTGTTTATGATAGTAATGTCGGTTGTATTTTAGGATCTTATTTTAAGCATTTAGGACGTGGTCATGCCGAACACTTGATGCCAGCGATAGATTATGTGTTAAAGGATTCTCACTTAGATATTTCTCAGATTGATCGTGTTGTTACCGCATTGGGCCCGGGGTCTTTTACCGGGGTGCGAGTGTCTATAGCTGTGGCACGGGGAATTTCTTTGGTTTTAGGAAAGCCAGCTTTGGGGGTGGGGAATATAGAAGTTTTAGCATATTCGCATCTTGCCACTCATGATGGGCCTATAATGGTTTTGATTAGTCTCTTGCGCCAGAGAATTTATTGTCAGAAATTTTCTTCAGAGGGTATTTCTTTATCTTCCCCTGTTATCCTTGATTATGAGCAAGCGCGTTTTGAGGTTGATAGTTTTGAAGGGGGAATAGTAGGTTCTGGATTAGCTGCTATAAGAGGAATTGAAAGTGAGGGGGATCATCTCCCTATGGATGTTTTGTCACAATTGGGACTTTCGAGAACTTGTGTTTCTCCTTCTCCTATTTACGTATAAGTTCCATATGCTTTTCTTTAGCGGGATGTATTTTTTAGTATTTTAAAACAGAAATTTAAGGTAAGGATGAGTTATTGGTGACGTCTTGGAATGAGGACTGATTTAATGTTTTTTATCAAATGGAGAAGATATTTTCCTTTGATAGTATTGTGGGGATGTTACTGATAAGTGATGATTTCGGTTTATTTATCAAACTAATAGGTGTTATCGGATGGTTTTGCAGGTTGTCAATCAGGGTGTTTCTCCACAAAAATTTTTTGTTAAGAATTATGGTTGTCAAATGAATGTGTATGATTCTTTGCGTATAGAGGATATATTTTTTTCTAAAGGATATGAGAAAGCCGATTGTATAGATGACGCTAATCTTATTGTTTTGAACACGTGTCATATAAGAGAAAGGGCAGCTGAAAAAGTTTATTCATCTTTAGGAAGAATACGTAATTTAAAAGCCTCTCAGACAAAAGAAGGAAGAGATACAATAGTTATAGTGGCAGGATGTGTGGCTCAAGCTGAAGGAGAAGAGATTTTGCGACGTTCTCCTGTAGTCAATGTAGTTGTTGGTCCACAAAAGTATTATCGTTTGCCAGAGTTATTAGAGCACGCTAGATTGGGGAAAAGAGTCGTAGATACTGATTATTCTATAGAAGACAAATTTGAGCGTCTTTCTGTCGTTGATGGTGGTTATCAGCGGAAGCGAGGAGTTGCGGCTTTTCTCACAATACAAGAAGGTTGTGATAAGTTTTGTACATTTTGTGTTGTTCCATATACTCGTGGAGCTGAGATTTCGCGATCATTATCTCAGGTCGTTGATGAAGCTCGCAAACTTGTAGACAATGGTGTTCGTGAAATCACTTTATTAGGGCAAAATGTTAATGCTTGGCGTGGAAAAGGCTTGAATGGCCAGAGGTGTGCTTTTAGTGATTTGCTTTATTCTCTTTCTGACATCAAGGGTTTGATAAGATTAAGATATACAACTAGTCATCCACGGGATATGAGCGATTGTTTAATCAAAGCGCATGGTGATTTAGATATTCTTATGCCGTATCTGCATTTGCCGGTGCAATCTGGTTCAGATAGAATATTAAAATCTATGAATAGACGGCATACAGTGGATGAATATCGGCAAATAATTGACAGGATTAGGTCTATACGTGCAAAAATAGCAATTTCAAGTGATTTTATTGTTGGATTCCCTGGAGAGACCGATGATGACTTTGCTGCGACTATGGATCTAGTTGATGAAATAGGTTATTCGCAGGCTTATTCATTTAAATATTCACCTCGTCCCGGGACTCCTGGTTCAAATATGTTAGGGCAGATAGAAGAGAATATCAAAACAGAGAGGTTATTGTGCCTTCAAGAGAAACTTCGTGAACAACAAGTTTCTTTTAATAATGCTTGTGTCGGTCAAATAGTAGAAGTTCTAATAGAAAAAAAGGGAAGAGAAAAGGGGCAATTAGTGGGAAGATCTCCATGGTTGCAATCTGTGGTTTTTGATTCAAGAAATCATAAAATTGGAGATGTTATTAAAGTTCGTATCACGGATGTTAAAATTAGTACTTTATATGGTGAGTTATTAGTTAAAGATTAAAAAATATCGCTCTATGTATGAGATTGTTCCTGACTAATGGAGTCTTATGATATCATGCGTAGAATGATTTCATAAGATAATATAGGTATGGTAATTTCTCTTTTTTAAGAAAAACGTTTTTTCTCATATGAGGCAGAAAAGGTAATGGCTTGATATTTATGTTATGTATTCATTTTTAGATTTTTTATCGGGAATTATTGTTGTTTTGTTGCGATATCTAGGGAAAGGATTTGTTTTTTGTTCATAAAAAAAATAAATCGTTCTAAGTTAGATCTGCAAATAGCTGTGGAAAGTGAACTATGGAGTGATAATGTTTATTTGTATACGTTGTGTGAGGTAGTTTTTACCAAGGCAATTTCTTTTTTAATATCTAAGAGATGTTTAGGAAAAGAAGATGTAATTGAAATATCACTTGTGTTCACTGATTCTCGTCGTAGTAAAGAACTTAATCGGGAATATATTGGGATAGATAAGCCAACTAATGTGCTGTCTTTTCCATTATCTGCTGAATATTCGCATTTAATGTTAGGAGATATTATTCTTGCTTATGAGGTGATAAAATTAGAATCTAATGTGTTAGAAAAAAAATTCGAAGATCATTTAGTACATTTGATGGTGCACGGTTTTTTGCATCTTTTAGGCTATGATCATGTTAGTGATGATGATGCGTGTTTAATGGAAGGGTTAGAGCGATCTATTTTGGGAAATCTTGGTATAGATGATCCTTACGAGATGGATTAAGTTATAAAAAACTTTGAACTATGGGCGACTTTAAAATAAATTCATCTGAATGTCCGAAAGAAAAGAGTGGAGATATAGATTTATCAGATTCTGTATCGAGGATGTCTTTTATTGATTTTTGTAAAAATTGCATGGTGTCATTGTGTAAAACATTGAAGAAACTTATGGGGTTAGGATGTCATAGGGACATTAGATCTTTATGGATAGATGAAAATTTAGACAGCATGTTTTCTGAGACAGAAAAAGAGATTTTTAATAATGTTTTACGTTTTCGTGAAATGCGAGTTGGCGATATCATGGTTCCGCGTATTGCTATTGATGCAGTAGAAGATAAAGCGACGATTCGTGAAGTAATGATGTGGTTTGAGAAGTATGGCCGGTCATGGATGCTAGTGTATAAGAATAGTTTAGATAACCCAAGGGGAATGATTCATATACGTGATTTAATACCGTATGTCGCGCGGATTCATAATATTAATTGGGATACGAAGCTATTTGAATCAAACTTAATAAAAGATATTCTTTTTATACCATCTTCAATGTTGGTATCCGAACTATTAAGAAAAATTAAAGAAAGCGGAATACGTATAGCTCTAGTAATCGATGAGCATGGTGGTACAGATGGTCTTGTATCTTATGGAGATATAATATCTTCTTTAATAGGATATTTGACGTTTGATCACCAAAAATCGATGGTTTCAGCTGTATCTGATAATACTTTTATAGTCGATGCTCGAGCTGATTTAGAAGAATTGGCTAAGATTATAGGTGCTGATTGGGATTTGCTTACTAAAGAGCAGGATGTTGATAGTTTAGGAGGGCTTATTTTTTCAGTTTTAGATCGTATACCAGCAAAGGGTGAAGTTATTTTAGAAATTCCTGGATTTGAGATTGTAGTTATAGAGGCAGATGTTCGTTGTGTCCGTTATGTTCGTATTCGGCGTCTTCTTGAAAATTAATCTGGGGAGCATTTTATGCTCTACGTATTTTAGGTGATTTTAGACAAATATTTGAATGTGCAATTGATGCAAAGGAGATCTTTAAATTGGGTAATATAGCTGGAAAGGTGATGCTTTTATCGGGAATAAGGCGATATTTTCTTGCAATATTAGCTGGTGTTATAGGAAGTTTTTCTATGCTACCAAGCGATTTATTTTTTGCTTCTTTTGTATCTTTTACATTGTTAATATGGTTGTTAGATGGAATTTCGTCGACCCAAGGCATGAAAAGACTTGGGTCGTCTTTTTTTTTAGGATGGCTATTTGGTGTCGGATATTTTTTAATAGGATTCTGCTGGATAAGAGAAGGCATAATAGAGAAGATCAATCCCTTACTCTCTTTTTTGAGGGGAGGGATGTTTTTTATGATTATTCCTTTTATTCTAGCTATATTTTATGGACTGGCTACTTCTATAGCGTCGTTATTATGGTCTACAGGTGTGGGACGTATATGCATTTTTGCATGCGCTGTTGGATTTTGTGAATGGTTACGTAGTTACCTTGGGATGGGAGTATGGAATGCTATAGGATATGCTGCCATGCCTATACCTGTAATGATGCAGTCTGTGCATTGGATAGGGTTGTTTGGAATGAATGCATTGAGCGTTTTTTGTTTTGCATCTCCTGCATTATTTGGGACATGTAAGGATGTAAAAATAGGGATGGCTCTATCTAGTATTCTTTTGATTTCGCATGTCACATATGGCTTTTGGAGATTAACAGGAGATACGGAATCCTCGTTGAATTTTGAAAAAACATCTCCAGTTATACGCGTAGTACAGCCTGGCATCAATTCGGAAATAAAAGAGGATTATGCAAATATTTTAGAGCGATATTTATCTATAACAGCATTGCCAGTATCTGTAGGAGAAGTCGAGCCCTCTATTATTATTTGGGCAGGATTGCCTTTCCCTTTCTCAATTGTAGATCAACCAGATATACTAAAGCGTGTATCAGGTGTTCTTAAGAAAAAACAATTGTTGATTTTCGGTTCTATGCACAGAGAATTGTTGAATGGAAAAGGTTATTTTCATAAATCAGTTTATGTTATAGACAGCAAAGGTAAAATTTTAGCCACTTCAAATGCAAAACACTTAATCCCGTTTTCTGAATCTTTGCCTTATAGAAATATTTTTAAGAAACTTCACTATGATGTTTCTATGTTTCCATTCAATGTTTCTTCTTATGACGAATCTTCGTTATTAAGAGTATCTGAAGAATTGATATTATCCCCGCTTTTCTTTTCAGATGTATTATTTTATCAAGACGTTGACAATGAATTAGAAACCGCTCATGCGATCCTAAACGTAACGGATCATTCTGGCTTTATAAATGATAATAGTTTTAGATATGCACAAGTTCGAGCTGTAGAAATTGGATTGCCATTAATTCGTGTTACGAACAATGGAGTTTCTGCTTTTCTTGATGAAAAAGGTCGAATTATCTCATCGATGCATTTTGATAGGAGTGGGTCTATTGACATGCAGTTCCAACCTAAAGTAAGAAATAGTCTATATTCTAAATTTCAAATAGTATCTTTTTGGATTATTGAATTCGTTTTACTAATTGTATCTGTTATAGCTTGGATATAAGAGTGATTAATTAGATTGATACCTATGCGATAATTCAATGTTATATTTTTACGTATATTAAATAATTATTTTTTTAAAATATATTTTATAGTCAAGGTTATAGTTTTATGATTGGAAAGAAAAAATACCCTAATCCGGTTGATATTAGTGTTGGTAAGCGCGTTCGGTTATTAGGAATGAGCCAAGGGAAGCTTGGTGATAGTTTGGGAATAACATTTCAGTAAGTACAAATATAGCTTAGATATAAGAGTGATTAATTAGGTTGATACCTATGCGATAATTCAATGTTATATTTTTACATATATTTAAGTAATTTTTTAAAAAATATATTTTATAGTCAAGGTTATAGTTTTATGATTGGAAATAAAAAACACCCTAACCCGGTTGATATTAGTGTTGGTAAGCGCATTCGGTTGCGTAGGATGGTATTAGGAATGAGCCAAGGGAAGCTTGGTGATAGTTTGGGAATAACATTTCAGCAAGTACAAAAGTATGAAAAAGGCGTGAATCGGGTATGTGCTAGTCGTCTGTTGCATATTTCTGAAGTTTTGAAGAGCCCTGTTACTTTTTTCTTGGGCATCGAATCTAAGACTAATTCTGATACACAATCTGAAGAAAACGATGTTATGGACTTTATTTTTAGTTCTGATGGGCTGCAGTTGAATCGATATTTTGTTAAAATAAGCGATACTAAAGTTCGGCAAAAAATCATAGAATTAGTAAAATCTATGGTGTCATCAGAAAATGAATGTGAACATATGACAGAATAATGTATATTAAAACAGTATACGGATTAGTGTAGACAATGTTCGAGTATTACTTTAGGATCTAAGGGGGTATATTTAGTATGGTTATTTAAAAGGTGGAACATGAGTACAGATTTTCTTTTTACAAGCGAGTCCGTTTCGGAGGGGCATCCTGATAAAATATGTGATCGTATATCTGATGAGATTGTAGATTTTGTATATCGTGAGGCTATCGAAAATAAAGTAGACGTAAATAGTGTCCGTGTTGCATGTGAAGTGCTTGTTACAAAAAATAGGGTAATAGTTGCAGGGGAGGTTCGTCTTCCTCAAAGTCTATTGAGAGCAGATTCTGTAACAGGTAAATATGTCGTAGATAAAGAAAAATTTGAAAAAGTTGTACGATCGGTCATTAGATTTATCGGGTATGAACAAGAAGGCTTCCACTGGGAAACAGTGGAAATAGAAATATTGTTGCATCCCCAATCCGTTGAGATTGCAAGCGGAGTAGATCATGCTAGTGACGATTATAGTAATTTAGGTGCTGGTGATCAGGGCATTATGTTCGGATATGCTTGTCGAGAAACAGTGGATTTTATGCCTGCGCCGATTTATTACGCTCATCGGATTCTTCGTATTCTCGCAGATGCTCGTAAGAATGATATTGGTGATATATCTAAGTTAGGCCCTGATTCTAAGAGTCAAATTACTATCCGGTATGTAGACAATAAGGTATGTGAGGTTAAATCAATTGTTTTATCTACACAACATTTTGATCCTACGTGGGATAGGGATAAGGTGCGTTCAGTCGTAGAGCCTTATATCTTTAAAGCTTTAGAGGGTATAAAAATATCTCCTGATTGTAATTGGTATATAAATCCTGCAGGGAAATTCGTTATAGGGGGGCCATGTAGTGATGCAGGTTTAACGGGTAGGAAAATTATTGTAGATACTTATGGGGGAGCTGCTCCGCATGGAGGGGGAGCTTTTTCTGGCAAGGATGTTACAAAGGTTGACCGTGCGGCTGCTTATGCAGCACGATACTTGGCTAAAAATATTGTTGCTGCGGGTTTAGCGGATTGTTGTACTATACAGCTTTCGTATGCCATCGGTATATCAAAACCATTATCAATTTTTGTTAATCTTCATAATTCTGGAAAGGTCAGTGAGGTTTGTGTTTCTAATGCAATTAGTAAAGTAATGGACCTTTCTGTTTCAGGGATACGAGATCATCTTAATCTCAGTCGTCCTATATACGCTAAAACCTCTTCTTATGGTCATTTTGGACGTAGCACAACTCAAGACGGTTTTTTCCCTTGGGAAGAATTAAATTTAGTCAAGCCTTTGAAACAAGCGATTGGTTTTTGAATAATTGAAAAATTATCTGCAAAATATTATTCCTATTGGTGGTTGATAATACGAACATATAAATGAGTTATTCTTAATAACAGAATTTTTCTAGATTTTTCATTTTATGTTCGTATTTCATTTAGTTAATATTCTTATTTTTTTTAATGATATTATCAAATGGAATCCATATTCTATAGATGAAATATTTTTGTTTTATATCGCAAGCGCTATGGGTTATTTTATTTTTAAAATGATTTTAATATTTACATTTTGTATGCGTGGAAGATCGATAAAATAAATTTGATTTCCGCATTAAGGATGCAAGAGAAGATTATATTATTTTTTAATATACGGATTTTTAGATGATTGAAAACGTATTCTAATTGGAATTCCTGATAAAGAAAAATTAGCACGTAATTTATTTATTAAATATCTTTTATAAGATTCGGGTATTTTACTGGGGAAATTACAAAATACCAGAAAAGAAGGAGGAGATGATTGTATCTGTGTAATATATTTTAAACGGTTATAACGATGTATGATCGTTGGAGGAGGATTTTGCAATTGGGTTTCTTCCAACCAAGAATTCAATCTGCTAGTTGTAATATGAGTTTTCCATAATTTATTTATATCCAATACATTTTCCATAAGATCATCGAGACCTTCTCCTGTATATCCAGAAATAGTGTTTATGCGAATATTGCCGACTTGTGGTAAATTTTTTAAGGATTTTTCGCGTAAATCTTGTAATAGTTCTACTGTATTACTAACTATATCCCATTTATTAAAAGCAAGTACAGCTGCATGTCCTGTATTAATAACGGAATCAACTATACGCAAGTCTTGTTTTTCAAAAGGTATGTTAGCATCTAAAAGAACAATTGTTGTTTCACAAGTTCGTACAGACTGCATGCTTTTTTTTACTGTTTTTTTTTCGATTTGTTCGGTAATACGGGATGGTTTTCTCATTCCTGCTGTATCGAATATTTCTATTGGGTGATTTTTCCAATTCCAACTTGTGGCAACTGAATCGCGGGTAATCCCAGATTGAGATCCTGTTATAAGGCGGTTATATCCAAGCAATCGATTGATAAGAGTTGATTTTCCAACGTTGGGTCTTCCTATTACTGCGATGCGTAAAGGTTTAGAACAATTATCTCCTTTGGTGATGGATTCGGTTTTTTTTGTATCATTTTCTGCAGGATTAAGCTGATAATTAGGATACTTATTTGCAAAAACTTTTAAAATAATACTGCATAATTCGGATATTCCGAGATCATGCTCAGCAGAAATTTTTACAATGTTTTTAAAGCCAAAAGAATAGATATCATAAAATTTTTCTTGAGAGATACGTGTGTCCATCTTATTGGATACTACAATAATGGGAATATTCTTTTTGCGCAACAAATTCGCTATGCTATGATCATAAGGAGAGACGCCTTTTTTAGAATCGATTAAAAAAAGGACTAAATTAGCTTCATCAATTGCAAACTCTGTTTGACCATTAGTTTTCTGGGAAATGTAGTGATTTTTTCTATCTTCTATTCCAGCAGTGTCGATAACATTAAATTTAAATCCATTGATTATCGCTTTTCCATACAAACGATCACGCGTTATCCCGGGATTGTTTCCAACAAGAGCCATTTTCTTTTTAATAAGTCGATTAAAAAGTGTTGATTTCCCTACATTAGGAGATCCAACAATGGCAATTGTATAGATCATGAATATATCACTTCAGTATCTTTTTATCTTCTTGTTCGGAAGTAGCGGTAATATTTGCAAGAATTATTTGACTGCGATTTACAATTCCAGTGGGTGCATTTTTATCTTTAACTATTTCTTCAAAAATACTCTTTGCCAGGCTAATATTACCAGATTTCAATGCAGCTATTCCAAGCACTTCGTTGGCAGCCTGGTGCATTGGGTTAGAAGGGTTTTTTAATTTTTGTAATATCTTTGAAATCTCGTTATATGGCATAGTGTCGACTAGTATCCATGCTGCATGGATAGTGGCTGTATAACGGATAACAGTGGGAGATGATTCGTCATTCGCGATCTTTAAAAATCTTTCAGCTGCATTTTTTTTATCACCATTGGCTTCCAATATCAATGTGATATACATGTTGGCTAAAGGAGAAAAATGTTTGTCTTTTAGAGATACTATTTTTTCGAAGGAAGCGCGAGCATCATCTAACTTATTGTTATCAAAAAAATCAACAGCTTGAGCAAATTGTTCTCTTGTAATATTTTCCTCCTGATCAGCTGAGCTGTTATTGAATAGGCAAAACCATATTGCTAAAGAACAGGTAATAAAAATAACGAGTAAAGCTATTGGTTTATAACAACATTTCCCCATCGAATGTTTCCCTCTACAGGAACTCGCATCGTTATTAGGTTCCATTATATTCTCCTAAGTTATGTCGATCTATCACAAAAGCACCAGCATATTATAAAAGATACTCATGCAGTATTCAAATCAAAACAGAAATATGCGGGTATTAATTTTCAGTAACGTTCATTTTTTATTTGAAAAACTAACTTTTTACATATCCTTTAAAAGATGAAATTGACTTGAGGGTGTGAAAATTATATCTGTTCATACGGCAACGATTCACTAAGTTAGACTGTTGGCAATCTATCGATAATAAGGCTGTATAGTTAAATAATCAAGAAATAATTTCTATTTGTTTATGAGGCTATCGATCATTAAAAGGAATCAACTTTATGACTGTAACAATTCCGTGGACAATTAAAAAACCTACTGCAGTTTTGGTTCTTCAAGATGGTAGTGTTATTGAAGGCATGGGATGTGGGGCAACAGGTTCTATTCAATCTGAAATTTGTTTCAATACATCTTTTACCGGATATCAGGAGATTTTAACAGATCCGTCTTATTTAGGGCAAATAGTTAATTTTACTTTCCCTCATATTGGGAACGTGGGCGTGAATGAGGAAGATTTCGAATCTATCTCTGAAAAGAATTTTAAGGGGGCGGCAGGTCTTATTATCAAATCTGAGATTACCGATCCCTCCAATTATCGTTCGAATATGCATTTTGATGCTTGGTTAAAATCTTGTGGAATTATTGGCTTATCGGGAGTAGATACAAGGGCTTTGACAGTTTGGATACGTGATAATGGGGTGTCTAATTCGGTTATTGCCCATCATCCAGATGCTGATTTTGATCTTGAAGCCCTTAGAGAGCGTGCGAAGAATTGGGGTGGTTTAAAAGGTTCTGAATTAGCAAAGCATGTTACAATATCTCAAAAAAGAGATTGGTCGGAAAATGTTTGGAAGTGGGGGAAAGAGGCTTGTCCCTTAAAATCAAGTGATGTTAAACATCATGTTGTTTGCATTGATTATGGTATTAAAAGAAATATCTTAAGAATTTTATCTTCCTTAAATTGTAGAGTGACGATAATGAGAGCAGATTCTTCATATGAAGATATTATATCTCTACAACCAGATGGAATTTTGCTTTCTAATGGCCCCGGAGATCCTGTCGCAACTTCTATTTATTCTACTCCTATTATTTGTAAGCTTGTAGATTCAGGGATACCTATTTTTGGAATATGTTTGGGGCATCAGTTATTGGGATTAGCTCTTGGCGCTAAAACTGTCAAAATGTATCATGGACATCATGGCGTAAATCATCCTGTAAAAAATCTTATGAATGGAAAAGTGGAAATAGTATCTATGAATCACGGTTTTGCAATAGATGCTAGTACCTTACCAGCGGGACTTGAAGAAACTCATATTTCTTTATTTGATAGTAGTAATTGTGGTTTGCGCTTTGTTGATCGCCCGGTTTTCTCTGTTCAATATCATCCTGAATCTTCTCCAGGTCCGCAAGATAGTTATTATCTTTTTTCTTCTTTTTTGGATTTTATGTGCAAGAAAAAATAATTGTATTGATATAGTTCTAGATGCTTAAATGTAACAAAAACAAAAAATAAATTATATGATTTAGGTGATAAAATTATTTTTTAATGAAGAGTTTTCGCGCTATATGTGTAAAAGAATGATATTCTTTTTTTAAATTGTTATATGAAGAGTAATTGCTTTTAGGCAATTTTTTATTTGCTGAAGTATTGTAAAAATTGTATTACAGTCTATAGGTAGAATTTTGTTTAACAGATATTATTGATTGTCATGATCTTAAAGAGATATCTAGAATTATGAGGGTTTTAGTATATTATGCACCGTTATCGCACACATACCTGTGGGGATCTTGGGGTTTCTGATGTTGGCTCCTTTGTTCGTCTTTCGGGATGGGTACATCGTGTACGTCCCCACGGAGGGATTATTTTTCTAGATATTCGTGATCATTATGGTATTACGCAAATAGTCGTTAATCCGGATTGTTCTTTTTTTGATATTGCGAAATCTGTGCGTAGCGAATGGGTTTTACGTATTGATGGATTGGTTATGGCCAGAAGTGAAGATACCGTTAATGCTAATATTATAACTGGTCAGATAGAATTATTTGCAAGAGAAATAGAGGTTCTTTCTGTTGCAGAGGAAGTTCCTCTCCCGGTGTTTGGAGAGAGAGAATATCCTGAAACGATTCGTTTTAAATATCGTTTCCTTGATTTACGTCGAGATACTTTGCATAAGAATATTGTAAAGAGATCTCATATTATTGCGTCTATGCGACGTCGGATGACTGCAGAGAGCTTTATTGAGTATGCTACTCCTATTTTGACCGCATCCTCTCCAGAAGGGGCGAGAGATTTTCTTGTTCCGAGTAGAGTAAATAAAGGTCGTTTTTATGCTCTTCCTCAAGCGCCGCAACAGTATAAGCAGTTGTTGATGGCGTCTGGATTTGATCGTTATTTTCAGATTGCACCTTGTTTTCGAGATGAAGATCCTAGGGCTGATAGGCTTCCGGGGGAATTTTATCAGCTTGATGTGGAAATGAGTTTTGTAGAGCAAGAAGATATCTTGAATACTATGGAAAATGTTGTACGTGGTCTTTTCGAAGAGTTTTCTGGGGAAAATACTCTGAACAATAATTTCCCGAGGATTAGCTATGATGATGCTATTCGTAAATATGGTACAGATAAACCTGATTTGCGTAATCCTATCGTTATGAGTAATGTTACGGAATACTTTGTCAATTCTGATTTTCAGATGTTTTCTAAGATGTTATCTGCTAATCCGGGGTATGAAGTATGGGCAATTCCTGCTAAAAAAGCTGGGAAACGCGCTTTTTGTGATAGGATGAATGAGTGGGCAAAGTCACAAAAGCAACCTGGTCTTGCTTATATTTTTTGGCGTTTGGATGAAAATGGTAATGTAAGAGGGGCAGGTCCTGTTGCAAAGAATCTAAATATTGAAAAAACAGAGTCTATGCGTGTGTTCCTTGATATGCAAGATGGAGATGCATGTTTCTTGATTGCAGGAGATCCTTTAAAATTTCGTGGGTTTGCTGCGGATTCTCGCAATTACATTGCACAAGAACTAGCAATAATTGATTATAACCGTTTTGAATTATGTTGGATTGTAAATTTCCCTTTCTATGAGTGGAATGAAGAAGAGAAGAAAATAGATTTTGCTCACAATCCATTTTCCATGCCTCAAGGAGGGATAGAAGCTCTTAAAGGAGATGATCTTTTATCTGTTAAAGCGTTTCAATATGATTTAGTTTGCAATGGCTTTGAAATTGCTTCAGGAGGAATTCGCAATCATATGTTTGATACGATGATTCAGGCTTTTTCTAATGTTGGAATAAGCAAAGAGACTGTTGAAAGTCGTTTTGGAGGATTATATCGTGCGTTTCAATGTGGAATGCCTCCACATGGAGGGATGGCTGCGGGGATTGATCGTATAGTGATGCTTCTCTTAAAGGCGGAGAGTGTGCGAGATGTATCCTTATTCCCGATGAACCAAAGTTTTTGCGATCTTCTTATGGGGTCTCCATCAGATGCAACCGCTAAGCAGTTGCGTGAATTGGGATTGCGTATAGTAGAAGATCCTAACAAAAACCTTAAATAATATTACCGGGTAATTTTGCCTTCTCCTATTTGATATTTTGAAAATTGCTCAGTGCCATTTCTCTCCTTCATGTGGTCTAAGTTATATGATTTGGGATAGAAAAATTTTATCCTCAAAGTGAAAAACCACTATTTTATACTAGTAAGTTAAGTACAGATGAAGTGGCTTTTCTCAAGAACAATCAGGAATTTAAAGCTATGAGGAGCTTGATGTAGGAGCGGTGATTGTAGCTATCGTAAAATTCAGATGTGACACAGGTGAAATATTTTCAGGAAGGATTATATCTTTCATGTGAATGCTATCGCCAATCTTCAGGCCATCAAGATCAACTGTGATTGAATCAGGAATCATATTCGCTGGGCAAAGTAAGGAGGCTTCATGGCAAATTATATTCAGGTTTCCTCCTTGTTTTAGTCCGACTGATTTATTTTCATTAATAAAACGAACGGGAACATGCACAGAAACAATAGAGTCTTCGGATACCCGTAAAAAATCCATATGGATAAGGGTATCACTCACAGGATTAAGCTGATATTCTTTTGGAATGACTTGGATTGCTTCTTTCCCAATGTTAAGAGTGAGTACATTTGTCATAAAATTTTTTCTATGTAGCTTCTGGGATATGTCTTTTATTGATAATGCAATTGGTTGAGGATCGGACTTATTGCCATAGATGATGGCAGGGATCTGACCGTTTCTACGCAATAAACGAGAGCTTCCTTTGCCAAAATTTTCACGAATTACCGCGTTCATTTTGCATTCTTCTTGATCCATGAATCCTTACTTTCTTTACAATACAGTCTGCTTTATCATATCAAATATCACAATATCGGAAATTTACATACTTCCTATTAGAAGATATTTTTAGCTATCAAATGCCTTATAGTACGATGGCCTTTCAAAATCAACGATGTAATGTCTTTTTTATTTGCATGCTATTTGTGCTAATTTACTTAACTTGATTTTTCTATATTTAGCTAAACAAGAGCATAAAGTTAAACAAGCCACATTCTATATCTTGTTAACAAAAAGCAATAGAAAAGACACGGCAAAATTATAATTATTTATGAAAGGAGCAATAACATTAATTAAAAATACTAAGCTGCTTTAACTTGATCCTCGCTGGTTGATTTTTCTGTTTTAGAGCTTTTCGAAGAAAGGTTAATTTCAATGAGATTAATAGCTTCTGGCTCAGATATACTGTTTACAGCGGCTACTTCTCTAACCATGCGATTGAGAGCAGACTCATATAATTGGCGCTCAGAATATGATTTTTCGGGCTGGCTATCTGTCCGGTATAGGTCACGAACAACTTCTGCAATAGCGATTAGATCCCCGGAGTTAATTTTAGCATCGTACTCTTGTGCACGACGAGACCACATTGCACGTTTGACTCTAGCTTTCCCGCGTACCAGTTTTAGTGCTCTTTCTACAAAGTGTGCTTCTGATAGCTTTCGCATACCAATATTAATTGCTTTTTCTACTGGAACTTTAAGGCACATTTTATCCTTATCAAATGCAATCACAAAAAATTCCAGCTTCATGCCAGCTACTTCTTGTTCTTTTATCTCTGTGATGGTTCCCACTCCATGGGCAGGATAAACAATGTTTTCTCCAGTTTTAAATCCCTGGCGCATCGCATCTCTTTTTTTTTGGACTGTCATTAAACCCCCTTATTCATATTCATACACAAAAAATATTCAACAAGGATTAACGAGCTATAAAAAAAACAATAACCTGATTAAGGATGTCTTTAGATATGCTCGACAATCCATCGTGAATCTAATGACTGATGCCATTATTTTTTTTCAATTAAACACACCCCATAAGAATCAGAAAAATCTTACGCATATTATAAAAGATCTGAAGATGCGGCCATTATATCAGAAAATATATCCTAATCAAGAATTAACTTTTCTCAATATACAAAATAATGTACGAATAGTTAAATTTTTTGATTTTACTTGATGGTGGCAGTTGATTTTCCAGGGTTAGGAGAGAAATACTTTTCGTATTTTTGGGGGATTCCATCCATTTCTGTTGCGTTAGGGAGACTTTCTTTTTTCTCTGTGATATTGGGCCATTGAGTAGAATACTCTGAATTTATTTTTAACCACATTTCTATCCCCGGTTCGGTATCAGACTTAATAGCATTGACGGGGCATTCAGGTTCGCATACTCCACAATCTATACACTCATCTGGATGGATTACTAAGAAATTTTCTCCTTCGTAGAAACAGTCAACTGGGCAAACTTCTACGCAATCTGTATGTTTACACGAGATGCAATTTTCAGTGACGACGTATGTCATATATTGCCTTTCTATGGATTTAAATTTTTTGTGACAATTAAGCTGATTCTTAAATAAAAGAATAATGAGGGTACCATAATTATAAAAAATTTATGTCGTTTTGTTACCGATAAAATAAGGGATGTTGCATTTTTTTGAGTTTAAAAGTATATATATTCATGGTTTATGTCTTGAGGATTTAAATCTTATTATAATTTTGAATACTTTCCTAAGCATGATTTCTGTGAAGTTTATTTTTTGTTTCAAGCATTTAAGGGGGGTTAAATTGGATGACATACGTTTTTTTTGTATTGTCGTCTAATACTTATTAGTTTATCACGATGTTTTTTGGTTGGATATACGATTATTACGTATGGATTGGTCTTGCTACTCTGATAGCTCTTGAGCTTGTTCTTGGAGTAGACAATCTTATATTTATTACTCTATTAACGGAGAAGTTGCCTCTTGCGCAAAGGGGAAAGGCACTGGTATTTGGTCTGAGCTTTGCGATGATATCTCGGATTGCTATTCTTGCGTCTATATCTTATTGGATAGGGATATTCCAAACGCCGTTGTTTTTTTTTAGAGAGTTATCGTTTTCTGGACGTGATATTATATTGATTTTTGGTGGTTTTTTTTTGTTATTCAAGGGGACCATAGAGCTACATGAAAGATTAGAAGGAGATGGATTTGACAAAAAACATAAATTTGTCAGCCCAGTTTCTTGGCAGATAATTGTTTTACAAATCGTTGTTCTAGATTTTATTTTTTCGCTAGATAGCGTAGTGACTGCGATCGGTATAGTACAAGATTTTTCTGTCATGGCTATTGCTGTAGTTGTATCTGCGTTAATGATGATGGCAGTATCTAAGCCAATGATAAATTATATTTCACGACATACTACTGTCGTTATACTTTGTCTTGGTTTTTTGTTGATGATTGGTTTCTTGCTCATTATAGAGGGATTGCATTTTGATATCCCTAAAGGATACCTTTACGCTTCTATCGGTTTTTCTGGTATTATTGAATTTTTTAATCAGTTAGCGAAACGCAATCGTGAACGTCTTATGTCTACTTCACGTTTGAGGGCGCGTACTGCTGATGCTGTGTTGCGTTTATTGGGAGGGAACCCTAGGCAATCGCAATGTATCAATCCTCATTCTGATAATTTTGCATTGTCACAAAATAAAAAACATATCATATCAGATCAGGAAAAAGATATGGTTCAAAGTGTTTTAACTCTTGCAGATCGCCCAGCAAAGTCCATCATGACACCTCGTACGGATATTGTATGGCTTGATGTAAATTGTCTTGATGAGGATTGTCAAGGGAAAGTCCTTGAATTAGGGCATTCACGATTCCCGATTGCTAAAGGAAGTTTGGATAATTTTATTGGAATAGTGTCTGCACGCAATTTATTGAGAGATTTTCTTGAAGAGGGTCCTATAGATTTGAAAAGGTCTATTAGAAAACCATTGGTTGTTCATGAAAATATCAGTGTTTTGAAATTAATGGAGCGTTTGCGTAAGTCTTCGCAAACGTTCGTGATGGTTTTAGATGAATATGGTGTTTTAGAAGGTATGATCACACCTGCTAATATTTTGGAAGCTATTGCAGGAGATTTCCCAGATGAAGATGATAAAAAACTTGATATTACCGTAGGAGAAGATGGTTCTTTGACGGTTGATGGTTGGATTGATGTACGATATGCATCAAAATTATTTGGTGTTGATTTAGTAGATCAAGACGATCGATATTCTACATTAGCTGGATTCATTCTTTGGAAGCTTGGGCACTTACCTCAAGAAAAAGAGGTTTTCATGGAAATGAATCTCAAATTTGAAATTATACGACTAGAAGGTCACAATATTGATCGTGTAAAAATTAGTGGGCTGCAAAAATTAGATGGTTGAATTGAAATAAATTCTTACTAATATTTTCCATTATATTTATATATGAATCAATCTTGATATTAAATAATTTCCGAAATTAATTTTGTCTAAATTACGCTTTTAAGTAGCTAAATTACTTGGTGTATGTATTGGGGTTCAGGAACAAATGAAAGGCTATGATGCGCGAGAGAAAAAAACAAGCAAAGTTCTCATTATTGATTTTGGAAGTCAATTCACTCAATTGATTGCACGACGTGTACGTGAAAATAAAGTTTATTGCGAAGTAATAGCATTTAAAAATGCTCTTACTTATTTCAGAGAGCAAAAGCCTCAAGCTATTATTTTATCGGGGAGTCCAGCTTCATCGTTGGATATCGGTAGTCCTCAGATTCCGCAAGAAATTTTAGAATCAAACATTCCTTTGTTGGGCATTTGTTACGGACAACAAATTATATGCAACTCTCTGGGAGGAAAGACAAAAAATTCTCAGAATCGAGAGTTTGGTCGTGCTTTTATTGAAATACAAAAAGACTGTTCACTGTTAAGAGGAATGTGGAAGAAAGGTTCTAAACAACAGGTTTGGATGAGTCATGGTGATCAAGTAGAGCGTATGCCAAAAGGATTTGAGGTAATCGCATCATCGGATAGTACGCCGTTTGCTTTTATCGCAGATGAGAAAAGGAAATATTATGCTGTACAGTTTCATCCAGAAGTTATCCACACAGAAAACGGATCTCAGTTAATAGCTAATTTTGTGCATCACGTTGCTGATATCAAAAATGATTGGATTATGTCTTCTTATCGCAAGGATATGGTATCGCGTATTAAAAAACAAGTGGGGGATGGACGTGTAATTTGTGCTGTGTCAGGAGGAGTTGATTCTACTGTAGCTGCTTGTCTTATTTATGAAGCAATTGGAGAAAATCTTACATGTGTACTCGTTGACCATGGGTTTATGCGTAAAAACGAAGTAGATCATATCTCTGGTTTATTCAAAGCTTACCCGAATCTTTCTTTGAGAATTATAGATTCTTCAGAGATGTTTATAAAAAAATTAAAAAATATTATTGATCCAGAAGTTAAAAGGAAAATTATAGGAAAATTATTTATAGAGGTTTTTGAGGAAGAGGCAAAAAAAATAGGTGGTGTTCAATTTCTTGGACAAGGAACTTTATATCCAGATGTTATTGAAAGTATTTCTTTTTTTGGAGGTCCTTCATCTGTTATTAAATCACATCATAATGTAGGCGGATTGCCTGAACGCATGAATATGCAACTTGTGGAACCACTAAAAGAGCTTTTTAAAGATGAGGTGCGCCTTCTTGGAAAAGAGTTAGGATTGCCTGATATTTTTATAGGACGTCATCCGTGTCCAGGGCCAGGGCTTGCTATTCGTTGTATTGGAGAGGTTACAAAGGAAAAGATAAAAATTTTGCGTGAATCTGATGATATCTATCTTGAGGAGATTCGTAAGGCGGGTATTTATCATAATATTTGGCAAGCGTTTACTGTTTTGCTGCCTGTCCAAACGGTAGGAGTTATGGGGGATGAGCGTACATATGAATATGTGTGTTCTTTGAGAGCGGTAACCTCAATAGATGGTATGACAGCTGATTTTTATCATCACGATATGAAGTTTTTGAGTCAAGTTTCTACAAGAATAGTAAATGAAGTGAAGGGGATTAATAGAGTTGTATATGATATTACCTCCAAACCGCCTGCAACTATTGAATGGGAATAATCTATCATTTCAGCGATGGTAGATCCATAGTAATGATCTAGTCTATTACGTAATAAATATAATAACCATGGGTAATAATAATCTATATACGATCGTTATTAATGGGCTAAGACATTTGAAATTACTGGATTCTAAAATAGTATCTTTTAATTACGGTCATATAGTTTATGTGGAAGAAAAATAATCTCTATTAAAGTTCCCTTCGTGGGGATGGAAGAAACATAAAATTTCCCCATATTAGCATCTACCATCGCTTTAGCAAGAGGTAGTCCTAAACCAGTTCCTTCTCCTCGTATCTGTTGAGAATTAGGTATTTGTCCAAAAGGTTCTAGAGCTTGTTCTAATTCGTAATTTGACATTCCTACCCCAGTATCTCTAACGCGTAAAACAACCTCTTCTTTTCTTGTATATGTAGTAGAAATGATTATTTGTCCTCCTGAAGGAGTAAAACGAATCGCGTTTGATAATATGTTAAGCGCTATTTGTTTTACGGAACGTAGGTCAGCAAATATTTGAGGAATATTGTCGGAAAAAGAAGTTCGTATGAGAATACGTTTTTCATTCGCATATAGTTGTACCAAAGAAATGATTTCAGAAACTGTTTCGTTTAAAGACACCGATTCAAAGTGCAAGTTCATTTTACCAGATTCAATTTTTGATATGTCAAGGAGATCATTGACAATGTCAAGAACAAGGTTTCCTGATCTATCTATGTAATTAGCATATTCTATATAACGGGGGCTTCCCAATGGTCCAAATTTTTGATTTTTGATAACTTCAGAAAAACCGATGATAGCAGTTAGAGGAGTACGAATTTCATGGCTCACACGTGCTAGGAAATCACTTTTATGCAAACTTTCTGTTTTTGCTTTCTTGATAGCATGGGACAAATCATTTTCCTCGGATATATCGTGTATTATGAGAGAATAGCAATTAGAGAAAGGAAGTTTTTTGATTATGATGCGAATCGATAGAATGTTTCCTTCCCTGGTGCGACCAATGGTTGTTTTTTCTAGTATTTGTTCTTGATTAAGTGACAAAATATCAACAAGATAATGGTGCATAACATTTTGAGTATTGTTCTCGAAAAACATTGTAAATGGTTTTTTGAGCATATCTTCTGTAGGGTAGTCAAACAACTTGCTTATTTTGCGATTAGTAGAAATAATTAGCCCATCTTCATTGATAATGGCAACACCATCAGAAGTTGCTTCCAAGATGGAGAATAATTGCACTGCTTCAATTTCCATTTTGTGCATATTTGGGTTATTTGTCTCTTCATGAGATACATTTTCTGAAAAAGTATTATTTATTTCAAGGGGCACAAAAGTCATAGCAAGTGAATTTTCTCCATTCCATTGAATAGTGTGTAAATGAGCTGATACAGCGATGCGCGTTCCATCAGACCGACATAACATGACTGATCCTGCTGTATTATTTTTTGATAATTTTTGAGCGTTCAATAACGTAGATAAGCCTCCGGATTTTTCGATATCTGCGATGCTTTTATATTTTGTGAGAAGGAGGAAAGAGGAATTCGCGTAGAATAGGTTGCCATATGAATATACACAAAAAGGGATCGGGCATTTTTCAATGGTTTCCGGTACTATATTTTCTCCCTCGGCAAAATATTCAGATAAAGATGGGTGGTTACAGTGAAATAAATTTTCAGATTTTTGGTTATTGTTTTTAGGTGTGTTGAAATGTTTTTTATTTATATACTGATTTAAATTAATAGTATGGAAATTTTCTTGATTAAAGATGCGGTTTTCCTCATCCTTGAACAAAGGATATTTCGTAATTTTTAAAGCATCATCTTTGTCATAATAGTGTTGAGGAGGAAATGATACTTTGTTTTTCTTGCTAAGATGGATTTGAGAAGATGATTTAGATAAGAGGTCAAAACATTCTTGTCCGACAAAAGAAAGATCCTTTTTGACCTCGCTGGAGGAAGATAATTTTTCCTCTAAGATTTTTCCCAATGCATGTGAATCTTTTGATACTCGATTCACGTGAACAATCCCAAATCCTTTGAAGCCAGTAAATTCTCGATCTCGTGAGTATATTGGTAGAGCGGCGAGATCAATGGGGACATGTAGCTCTGTTCCTTCTATAGGCCATATAGTGTTCTTGCCGTACCAAGTATTTTGTTTTTGTAAAAGATCAACAATATGATTATCAGGATCAATTCTAAGTATATGATTAATATCACATAAACGCACACCTATCATTTTAAAAGTATAAGGTCCAATAGCTTTGGATAGCTCTTCTGAAATTTCTCTTATATATCCGGAGGCATCTAGTTTCCATGTAAACCGTACTGTACGAGGCATTGAATCAAATACAAACGCGTTTGTTGAACCCGGATTTTTATTATTGTCATGTAATAGTACATTTCCTAAGTCTCTTCTTTGGTTTGTAAAATTTGATTTTTCTAAAGAATCATGACAGGGGTTGGTTTTTTTTGAGCTTTTTACTGCACGATCATCTTTCGTGTTATCTTTACAGTTGCTTATAATATTTTTAGAATCCGATATAATAGAATCAATACTCATTTTTTGAACCTTTGGTACTTTCTAGTGTAGATTAGAAATTTTTTAGTTCGAATGGCACTCAGATGATTTTTTTAGCATTATCTCCCAAGAGAGATATCCAAAAAATCATTTATGCCTTTTTGTTGTGGGGGAGGTTTACAATATGATATTGTAAAAAAATTGTAACTTCCTTGCTTCATAATGGGCAATAGGGTTGTCAATGTTTTTTTACAGTATGATGTTGCTATATGTAAAACTTGTAAAGTATTTCTAGATGTACACGTGTTTTTGTTTTCTAAAACAAGTAGATGATTTGGTTTTTTATATGTGATAATGGGAAATATTATAAACATAAGCACCCTTTTTTCTATTCGATCCCTAAATTGTGAGCAAGAAAGGGAATGCTTTGTAAAGATTATTCTATAAAGAAATTGATTCAAATTTTTGATGTGATAGACCATCCCATGGTGGGAAACCGTAATATATTCCAATAATTTTGTACAAAGGCATAGTTTTGATAACAATAGAGTTTTGCCTTGTATCAAATTTTTGTATATATGTGCAATTTTGTCCTTATTGGGATATTGCGTTATCAACATTTTGTGTCCAGTGTATGCTAAATTGTAACAAGGGATTGACGCTTGCGAAACATCTGTCTAAGAATACTGAACTGGTTTATGATCTGGAAGTATAAATTTGTATTCATTAACGTTAATTTATTATTAAGGTTAATATTGCGATTGCAAGGGTTTGTCTTGTTTTTTAGGGGAATGAGAGTATAGGTTATAAAAATCAAATCTTTTTTTTAAAAGAGGATGATTGTCAGATTAATGCGGTTGTAGCTCAGTTGGTTAGAGCGCAGGTTTGTGGCACCTGAGGTCGGTGGTTCGAATCCACTCAACCGTACCAGATTCATTCGTTGAATCGATAATATTTTTTACTTGTGATTAGTTAGTTTTGCACGTTACGATTACGTCTGTTGTGTGTAATTTTAATTCGCTTGAGTGATGGTAACCATATATACTGCATATTTTGTTGAATTGCTGTGGTTTGCAATATCTAGAAATATAAGATTATGGAAACCGCGTCAGGGATAGATTCCCAATAAATTAAGTATTCTTTTTCTGCGATGTATAAAGATTATTTAAATGTGTTTCATTGTTTGGTGCTATTCTCGGAGAAAGCAATCAATAGCTATAGGGTTTTACGGTTTAGTTTGATTCGATATAAATATTAGTTTTCGTCTTTTTTGTTTACCAACAATTCAAGTTTGACAAGTTGTTTTTCTATTTTTTTTAATCGCTTGTCAATTGATGTTATCTCCTTGCGAAGATGAGATGTTGCACTCTGAATGTTTTCGATTTCTTCTGCGCGCACGACTCCCATTGAGTTTAAGGTTTTTTGAATTTTTACTTGAGTGAAAGTTTCTGCTTCTTTGGATATGTCCTTGATTGCATCGGATGCACATTCAGCTAAACGAAAAGCTTGCTCGAAAATTTGGTTTGATTTAAATGACATGATATTGTCCTGTACGATAAATAAATAATCAAGAAAATCATATAATATTATACTTCTCATCACAAGGTAGCAGTTTTATTATGTTAAAATGTGATTTTTCAGTTTAAAAATGTATTTTTGGGGATGATTTTTTAGAATAAGTAAAGAGTAATAAATGGGAGAAAAATACATGCTCTGGTCAGCTTTAACATATCCGAATATTAATCCTATAGCAATGTCAATAGGCCCCTTTTCCATTCGTTGGTATGGATTAGCTTACTTAATAGGAATGTTATTTAGTATTTGGTATATAAGATATTTATTGGATAAGCCTTCGTTATGGACAGAGAAGCAAAATAGCGAGAATCTTGTTTATAAGAGCGGAGATTGCCAAGAGAGCTGTTTTTTTTGGTTGGCGATAAGTATGATTGTCGGCGGACGTATTATATATGTTGTTTTTTATAACTGGCAGCTATTTTGGAATTCCCCATCACATATCTTTTATATTTGGGAAGGAGGAATGTCTTTCCATGGTGGATTAATAGGTATTTTTACATCACTTTTTGTATTATCTCGTATTTATCGGTTTTCTTTTTTGGGTTTCTTAGATCTTATAGCATCTTCTGCGCCAGTCGGAATATTTTTAGGGCGTATTGCTAATTTCATCAATGGTGAATTATGGGGAAGAGTTTCTGATGTTCCGTGGGCTATGATTTTCCCTCATGGGGGCGATTTGCCACGTCATCCGAGTCAGTTGTATGAAGCGATTGCTGAGGGATTGGTGATTTTCTTGATTATGCAGTTGATGGTTTATCGTGGTTCTTTCAAAAAGCCGGGAATGACAGCTGGTGCTTTTGCGATTTGCTATGCTGTTATGAGGTTTTTTATGGAATTTTTTCGCGAACCAGACTATCAAATAGGATATTTATTTGGTGGCTGGATGACAATGGGAATGGTCTTATCAATCTTGCCTCTCATTGGTGGGGCGGTTTTTTTGTTTCAATCTTTGCGAGCAAAATAGAGAGATTCCTTTGGCAGATGGATTGATTAAAAAAATAGCTAATCTCATTAAAAGAGATGGTCCAATGACTGTTGACCAATATTTTGCATTGTGTCTTTCGGACCATGAGTTTGGCTATTACAAAACATGTAGTAATCCTTTTGGTTCTTTGGGTGACTTTGTTACTTCTCCAGAAATAAGTCAGATTTTTGGGGAGATGTTAGCAATATTTCTGATTTGTGCTTGGGAGAAGCATGGATTTCCAAAGTGTGTCAGATTAATAGAGCTGGGGCCAGGTAAAGGCACAATGATGGTGGATATTCTGCGTGTTATTTGCAAATTAAGGCCTGATTTTTTTTCGGCTCTATCGGTTTATATGGTCGAAAATAGTGAAAACCTTACCTTGATTCAAAAGGAACAGCTTTCATCTTATAAAGATAAGATAAGTTGGTGTGTATGTCTTGCTGATGTTCCCCGAGGATTTACTTTTCTTGTGGCAAATGAATTTTTTGATAGTTTACCAATCAAACAATTTGTTATGACAGAAAATGGCATTCGTGAACGTATGATTGATATAGATTGTCATGGTTCTCTTTTTTTTAGTGTAGGGAATGACTCAGCGGAGTTAGATTTTATTTCGTGTAGCGATTATTGTGTCGGGACGATATTTGAAACTTCTCCATATCGAGACCATGAGATGTGGTCTATTTCTAATAGGTTGGCACGTGATGGCGGAACGGTGATAATTATAGATTATGGTCATTTACATTCTGGTGCAGGTGATACATTGCAAGCGGTGCAGGAACATCGTTATGTTTCTCCGTTAATAAATTCAGGCAAATCGGATCTTAGTAGTCATGTTGATTTTCAACGATTATCTTCTATTGCTGTTCTGCATAAGTTATATGTAAATGGGTTGATGACCCAGGGAAGATTTTTGGATGGACTTGGAATTTGGCAAAGAGCATTCTCTCTCATGAAGAGAGCAACGAGAAAAGATATGCTATTAGATTCGGTTAGACGTTTAGTGGGCACACCTTCCGATAAAAAAAGTATGGGAGAATTATTTAAGATTTTAGCAGTGTCTCGTGGAGAAATAGAGTTATCGCCTTTTGTGAATCACAATTGTCTTTAAGAATTTTTATTAGCACGTAATTTGGTTTTTTAAAGAATCAATCAAGCATTGTTGTTTTTAAATGAGCTAGATGTTTTTATATGTTGTGCATTTTTAATTTTTTTTGCAGAAATCAGGATTTTTTCCACTATTAGGTCGATTTATATACTATTTCCTTGATTGGACGAGAAATATGTATATGACTGTTGGTAGAGGCTTGATCAATTATGTAATGAAAATTGATTGTAAGAGGTCGTTTCACGATTTAAATAGGGTGTATCCCGTATGAAAATTTTTTCAGGAAATTCTAATAGGAATCTTACGCAGGAAATTTGTGATTATTTAGATATTTCTCCGGGGCAAGCTTCTGTTACGTACTTTTCTGATAGGGAAGTGTTCGTTGAAATTAAAGAAAATGTGCGAGGAGAAGATGTTTTCATAGTTCAATCTACTTCTTGTCCTGCTAATGATCATTTAATGGAATTGCTTATTATGATCGATGCGATACGTCGATCTTCAGCAAAGCGTATTACAGCAGTAATTCCTTATTTTGGATACTGTCGTCAAGATCGCAAGCCAAGTCCTCGGACGCCTATATCTGCTAAATTAGTAGCTAATTTGATTACAAAAGCTGGCGTTGATCGTGTTATGACGTTGGATTTGCATGCAGGACAAGTCCAAGGATTCTTTGATATTCCAGCTGATAATCTATATGCATTGCCAATTTTAAACCGTGATATTCAAAAATGTAATGATATCTCAAATCTTATGGTTGTTTCTCCTGATGTTGGAGGGGTGGTGAGGGCTCGTTTGCTTGCTAAAAGATTGGGATGTTTATTGGCTATTGTTGATAAAAGAAGGGATCATCCAGGACAGATTGAAGTTATGAATATTATAGGAAAGGTAAAAGGAAAAGATTGTATTCTAATTGATGATATCGTTGATACTGGAGGAACGCTTTGTGGTGCTGCTGATGCTTTATATGCTCAGGGAACTTCAAGTGTGACAGCTTATATTACGCATGGTGTATTGTCGGGTTCTTCTATTAAGCGGATAGAAGCATCAAAAATGAAAGAGTTGGTGATTACCAATTCCATACAGCCTACAGCTTTGGTCGAATCTTCTTCTAAAATACGTATTCTGAGTATTGCTAATTTACTTGGAGAGGCTATCAGCCGAACTTTCGAAGAGCGGTCTGTCTCTAGTTTGTTTGATTAAATATTTGGGATCACGGAAGAATTGGATGTTGTTTTCATAGATAATAGTTCTAAAAATCTACAGATATTCCGTTTTTTTCCCAATCGCCAAATCGAGTAGGATCTAGTCTATTTCCTCCTCCTATTTCTATTGGAAGTTTTGCATTTTGGTTTGTGGTAGATCTGCGCTGTTTGGCTTCTTCTAGAGCACGTTTCGCAATAGAAGAAAGAGGTTTAGTAGGTGTTGTTTTTGTAGAATTCATAGAAACGTTCTTTCGATGTGCGGTCTGTGAGGTATCAACTGCATTGTATAACATCTATAATTTAATTATATACGTCGTACGATCAATCATATACCATAATATAAAGGTAATAGATATGTTTTTTTGATCATGTTATAGATTGATAGGTATATCAGTTATGTTTATTTATATTAGCTGTTTGTTCTTTGCGTATTGGGGAAATGTTGTTTTTGATACAATGAAAACTTGAGAAAAACGTGGTATTTATGGGTTGCTTGTATTGTTGAAATCTGGAATGAATGCACGATTGGTGTCGTCTCATTTATTGTCTTGTGTGATGAATAGGCGTATTTCTTTGGATTATCTATTAGATTTAGCGCATGGAGATAATTCGTTTCGTCGTCTTTCACATAGAGATCAGATGTTAGTACGCTCTATTGTAATGACAACATTGCGTTTTTTGCCTCGTATTGATGCTGTTATTGACTTTGTTGTTTCATCTTCTTTGCCAAAGAAAAAAAAATCTTTAAAGCAATTATTGCGTCTTTCGATTGCTCAAATTCTTTATTTGGATGTTGCGGATTATGCTGTTGTCGATTTGGCGGTAGAGCAAGCTAAGTGTGATAAAGAAAATCGTTATTTTGCGAAGCTAGTCAATTTCATCTTGCGGCGAATATCTAGGGAAAAAATAGAGTTATTAGAACATGTTTCAGGGATATCCTGCATTCCGCTATGGTTTAAAGAGCGTTTAGAAAATTTCTATGGAAAGGAAAAAACTCTGGACATTTCTGAATCGTATATTTCTCCTTCTTACATTGATTTAAGGGTAAAATGCGATATTGAAGAATGGGTTCATAAGCTCAATGCTGTTATGTTGCCCACTGGAGGAATACGTCTCAAGGAGTTTAAGGGATCTGTTTCATCCCTTCCTGGATTTGCGGAAGGTGTTTGGTGGGTACAGGATGCTTCGTCTTCAATTCCTGTTCAATTATTTGGAGAAATAAATAACCTCTCTGTTCTTGATTTATGCGCTGCTCCTGGAGGAAAAACAGCACAGCTTATTATATCTGGAGCAAAAGTAACTGCTCTTGATATTTCAAAAAAGCGATTAGAAAAGTTACGAAATAATCTTGATAGATTGTGTTTATGTGCCGACATCATTGAAGCCGATGCTTTCGATTATTATCCTCAAAAATTATTTGATGCTGTCCTCGTAGATGCTCCTTGTTCGTCTACGGGTACAATAAGACGTAATCCAGACGTATTGTGGACAAGAGATACCAGTGATATAGTAAGGTTAGCACTTTTACAGGAAAGGCTTCTTTTACGTGGGATAACTTTTGTTAAACCTGGTGAAATGGTTGTTTTTTCTAATTGTTCTTTAGATAAACAAGATAGTGAAGAAGTTATTCAAAAAGTTCTTCAATCTTCTCCGATTCCGATTGAACTTGTCCCTTTAAAAACTGATTATTTGGAAAATATAAATCTAGGAACAGCGATTTCTGCTGAAGGATGGATTCGTATCACCCCAGATATGTTGGGGGACATTGATGGTGCGCCGTCAGGAATAAATGGTTTTTTTGCAGTGGCGTTACGACGGTTAACATAACCAGTCAAAGAATTATATTGGTTTCTTGCTGATTATTGTGAAATAGTGGTTTATATATATAATAAGAAAAAATATTTCCCCAGAAATTGATATTGTATTGATGAATATACGAATTAATTGATGGTTTTTTTAAAATTTTTATATCAAATAGGGGATGAGATGGATTGTTCTCATAGAAAAGATAGTTGTCCTGATGAAGTTTCGGTCAAAACTGCGTTAATATCTGTCCACAATAAAACGGGGATTGTTGAATTTGCTAGGAGGTTGCTTTCATGGGGAATTCGAATCATATCAACAGGTGGCACTTGTCAATTGTTAGAAGAGGCTAATATTCCTGTTGTTAATGTTGCTGATGTTACCAAATTTCCTGAAATAATGGGTGGTCGGGTCAAGACTCTGCATCCCAAAATATATGGGGGTATTTTAGGAGTTCGTGATAATCCACAGCATATGATGGATATGCGGGATCATGGGATGGGGGCGATTGATCTCGTGGTAGCTAATTTATACCCGTTTGAAGAATCTTGTTATAAAAAAGACGATTACTGTGCTATAGTAGAAAATATTGATATTGGTGGTCCGTCTATGATCAGAGCTGCGGCTAAGAATCATGACTATGTTACCGTTTTGACGAATCCAAGGGACTATTCGTTATTTCTTGATGAAATGGATTCAAATAATGGTAAGGTATTGCGTGGCTTTCGAAAGAAAATGGCGCAACAAGCTTTTTCGAGGACTGCTTCGTATGATACTGCAATTTGTCAATGGTTATCAAATTCAGATGATGAAGTATTCCCTGATTATCTCAATATAACAGCTGTTAAAAAGCAGGAGATGCGTTATGGAGAAAACCCGCATCAGAAAGCAGCTCTATACTCTACTGGTGAGCAAACATGTGGAATAGTTGGTGCGCAATTAGTGCAAGGAAAGCAACTTTCGTATAATAATATCAATGACCTTGATGCTGCATTTGAACTTGTGTCAGAATTTAATTCACAAGATTGCGCCGCTTGCGTGATAGTAAAGCATATGAATCCATGTGGCGTAGCAATTTCTGATACGCTTGTTGAAGCGTATCGTCAAGCATTAGCATGTGATACAACTTCTGCATACGGAGGCATTGTTGCATTTAATCGGGAAGTAGATCAAGAAGTGGCACGAGAAGTAATAAAAATTTTTACTGAGGCTATTATTGCTCCAAAAATTTCTCAGGAAGCTGGCGTTGTTATTTCTGAAAAACCGAAAATGCGATTTTTAAAGACGTCTGGCTTGCTTGATCCTTATAGTGGAAGTGTCGTATTAAGGAAGGTTGCCGGCGGTCTTCTTTTGCAAACACGTGATAATATGATGGGTGATCAGGAATTACATGTAGTCACTAAAAGAAGTCCAACTGATCAGGAATTAAGTGACATGAAATTTGCTTTTAAGGTAGTAAAACATGTCAAATCCAATGCCGTTGTTTACGCTAAAGAGGGACGTACTGTTGGGATTGGTTCTGGGCAAACTAGTAGAGTCGATGCAACCCGTTTCGCGGCAATAAAAGCTCATAATCTTTCCACTCAAATAGGTGTTCAATCTGTGACGAGAGGTTCGGTTATTGCTTCAGAAGCATTTTATCCTTTCCCCGATGGTGTGCTGGAAGCAGTTAAAGCAGGCGTAACTGCGATTATACAACCTGGGGGATCTATGCGAGATTCGGAGGTTGTTGCAGCCGCAGATCAACATGATATAGCAATGGTCTTTACAGGTGTAAGACACTTTCGCCATTAGTATTTTTTTATGAGGAAATAAATTCTAATTAGTTATTTCGGATTGCAGATAAATTCGTTGCTTTTAGGATCTAGAATCCACAATTCTCCTGAGATAATGTTAAACCAAGCTCCGTGGATTTTAAGTATATTTTCTTGTTCTAATTTTTTAACAAAAGGGAATTGTCGTATATTTTTTAAGGAATTGCGGATTGAGAGTTGTTCTAGAGCAGTTTGTTTTTCGATAGGATTATTTGCTACTATTTCTTTAATAAGAGGGCGTACGATGCCTATCCATTTTTCGATAAAGTCTCCATTAGATAAAGGGGGGTCGTTTGGATTTAAGGCAGCTTGTATTCCCCCGCAACGGCCATGTCCCATGATTACTATATGTTCTACGTTAAGTCCTTGAACCGCAAACTCAATTGCAGCAGAAGTTGCGTGATGGTGTCCATCTGGTTCATAAGGTGGCACAACATTTGCAACGTTGCGTACTACGAACAGTTCTCCTGGCTTAGCGTTGAATATTGTTTCAGGTGCAACACGTGAATCACAACAGGAGATAATCATTATTTTAGGTTTTTGTTGGTTTGCAAGTTTTTGAAACAATTCTTTATCGTACTGATTTTCAATGAATTCACGATGACGTTTAATTAGGATATTTGGAAATTCACTCATATGGTATATCCTTTTTTTTATTTTACTAAAAAATCAAGCGAGATATTGTATATTGATAAAGACAACGATTATCTTATTAAATAGTATATTGCCATAAAATAAAATGATTAAAAATTGAGAGTGAATTAAGTTTTGATCAATATGATTAAAATGATTCGTTTGAATTAAAGAATATTGTATATACTTATTAAGATTATATAGCTTGAAAAATCTTCATAATATTAATTGTGGATGTGTTTCTTGATTATAGGAAATGATGGTTAAAGGATAATTGCAGTGCTTGTGAGAGAGTTAAAACGAAACAAAATCATCGACGAAGTCGATGCAGCAATAGATGTTTTAGGGTTGCCAGCATTCAATGCTGCCACGATTTTTGGAAAAGCCAGTATCGATGATCTTGAGAAGTATACACCACAAATGCTTGCTCTTACCTCTAATATTGCCCATGATATTTTTATGGGTTGGCACAATTCTAGTGCATATTGTATAGACATAAGGGGGGTCGAAGGTATTACCCCTTCGGGGATGTCTACTAGCATTATTACGGTTATTGTAGATGACATTCCTTTCTTATACCAATCTATTATAGGGGAAATAGTAGCGAATCGTCGCAATCTAACGATGGCGATTCATCCAGTTTTTACAAAATATCAAGATGGCAGTTGGCAGTTATATTCTCCTGATAGTTCTGACATTATACAACAAAAAATTAGCTTAATACAAATTCACTGTCCTCAGGTTACGGTAAAAGAAGCTGAAGAGATTAAAAAACAACTGATTTTTATTATTGAACAACTCAAGTTAGTTTCGCAAGACTCACAGGCAATGCTTGCATCTCTTAATAAGATACAACAATCTTTTTCTGATTTAAAGAATATTAAGAATAATTCTCAGGAGTATATAGTTGAATCTTTGACTTTTCTCAATTGGTTAAAAGAAGATAATTTCCAATTTATGGGTATGCGGTATCATTCTCTTATAGCGGGACAAGAAAAAATAAAATTAGATCATGGTATTGCATTAGGATTAGGGGTTTTGAGGGATCCTGATATTTCCATTTTGAGTTTTGATCAAGGTGATACGCGTGTAACACCGGAAATATGTCATTTTGTAGAAGGGCATGATTTCGTTATTATTACTAAGTCCGATATCATATCTGTTATATATCGTCGCGCATGTATGGACTATATCGGGATTAGACATTTCGACGAAAATGGAAATGTTATTGGAGAATTACATGTTGTTGGATTTTTCACGCATTTAGTATATTCGCAGAGAGCTTCCAAGATTCCATTATTGCGCGAGAAAATTGTTAAGGTTCAAAATTTACTTAATTTTCATCCTAACAGTCACTCAAGTCGTATGTTGCAGAATACGTTGGAATTCTATCCAAGAGATGAGTTTTTTCAAATTGATCCAATTCTTTTAGCTTCTTTCTGTGAACAAATCATTGATATTATGGATAGACCGTGTACACGCGTTCTTCCTCGAATTGATCGTTTTAATCGATTTATTTCATTACTTATTTATATACCACGGGAATATTATGATTCTTTCGTCCGTGAAAAGATTGGCAATTACTTGTCCGAAGTTTATGTGGGTCGTGTATCAGCTTATTATTCTAGTGTTCTTGAAGAAGGATTAGTAAGGATTCATTTTGTGATAGGGCGTTCAGTTGGAGAAATGATTAATCTATCTAAAGAATCTCTTGAAGAAGGCGTTCGTTCTATTGTTGCGTGTTGGGAAGAGAGATTTTACAAAAGCGCTGGCAATGGAGTTCCCCGCTTTATTTTTTCCCAGACGTTTCAAGATGTCTTTTCTCCTGAAAAAGCAGTAGAAAATTTATGCTATATCAAAAATTGTGCTGAAGGAAAAGAGCAGTTATGTATATGCTTTTCAAGCAAGGACAATGGTGATGTGCAGATCAGGATTTTCCATGCTAATGGTCCTTTTTCGTTATCAAAACGTGTGCCGCTTCTTGAAAATCTAGGTTTTACGGTCATAAGTGAGGATACATTTGAAATCAAGATGTTGACTAATGATGAAGAGCATCTTGTAGTCTTGTATCAGATGGATTTAAAGGCTGCTACTGGGCAATTTGATCTTTCAAATCGTATAGATGCTCTTGTAGAGGCTTTTAAATATATTTTCCAAGATAGAGTCGACAACGATTCTTTCAATCATTTAATTATGCTGACGGATTTACGTGTATATGAGATAAGTGTTTTACGTTCCTATGCTCGGTATCTCCGCCAGGCGGCTGTTACATGGTCACAAGACTTGATTGCGTATATTTTAAGTAAAAATCCTGCAATTAGTCAGTTACTTTTTAGTCTTTTTCGAAATCGTTTTGATCCAATTTTATCCGAGCAGGAGAGAGAGAAATCCACTAATGAAATTTTAAAAGAGATAGATTCTGCTTTATTAAAAGTTCCTAGTTTAGATGATGATACTGTATTGCGTCTTTATGTTAACTTAATTCTAGGTACCTTGCGTACTAATTACTTCCAAAAACATCAAGGTGATGTTCCGCTCGTATTTAAATTTGATTCTTCTAAAATCAATAGTATTGGGACAGATGAACTGCATAGGGAGATTTTTGTATATGGTGTTGAGGTTGAAGGTGTTCATTTAAGATATGGGAAAATAGCGCGGGGTGGTTTACGCTGGTCTGATAGGGCTGCAGATTATCGTACAGAAGTTCTCGGGTTGGTGAGGGCGCAAAAAGTTAAGAATGCGGTCATTGTTCCTGTAGGTGCCAAAGGGGGTTTTTATCCTAAAAGATTGCCATCTGAAGGATCTAGAAATGAAGTGATTAAAATAGGTAGTGACGCTTATAAGACCTATGTTCGTGCGTTGCTGTCTATAACTGATAACTTTGAAGGGAAAGAGATTGTTAATCCAGATAATACTGTTTGTATAGATGGGTACGATCCTTATTTTGTTGTTGCCGCAGATAAGGGAACGGCAACTTTTTCAGATACGGCAAATAGCTTAGCTCAAGAAACAAAATTTTGGTTAGATGATGCTTTTGCTTCTGGTGGATCAATGGGTTATGATCATAAAAAAATGGGCATTACGGCACGTGGCGCTTGGGAAACGGTAAAGAGGCATTTTCGTGAGATGGATATCGATATCCAATCTATGCCTTTTACTGTGGCAGGTGTTGGCGATATGTCAGGAGATGTATTTGGAAATGGCATGCTTTTATCTAGAAATATTAAGCTTGTCGCTGCCTTTGATCGTAGTGATATATTTATTGACCCAGATCCAGATTTGGAAACCACTTTTGATGAACGTAAGAGGCTTTTTGATTCTCCGTCTTCAAGTTGGCAGGATTTTGATAGAAAAGTCTTGTCTAAGGGTGGAATGATTATTTCGCGAAGAGAGAAAGCGGTGCAGTTGAATCCAGAAGCTGCTGCTGTCATAGGGATATCGAAAAAAATAGCTACGCCTTCTGAAATAGTGTCAGCAATTTTGATGGCTCCCGTTGATCTTTTATGGTTCGGAGGTATTGGAACTTATGTTTGTGCACCTAAAGAAAATAATGCTGATATAGGGGATAAAGCGAACAATCTTGTGCGTGTAACTGCTGATAAAGTGCGGGCAAAGGTTATAGGAGAAGGAGCTAATCTTGGGCTTACGCAGCAAGCTCGGATTGTTTATGCGTTAAATGGCGGACGTATTAATTCTGATTCTATTGATAATTCAGGTGGAGTTAATTGTTCTGATTTAGAAGTAAATATAAAGATTGCCTTAGCTTCAGCTATGCGTGATGGAAGGCTTACTTTAAAGGATCGTAATAAGCTGTTAATCTCAATGACTTCTGAAGTAGTTGAGCTTGTTTTGCGTAATAACTATTTACAATCGTTAGCTATTTCGTTGGAATCACGTAAAAGTATGGCGATGATGTGGAATTTTGCGCAGTTGATGAAGTTTTTGGAGAAGGAAGGGTCTCTGAATAGAGAAGTCGAACATTTATCAAGTGTTACGTCTTTCGAAGAGCGTGTTCGAGATGAGATTCCTTTTAGTCGTCCTGAAATTGGTATTTTACTTTCGTATGCTAAGTTGAAATTATCGGAGCAATTATTGGAATCTAATCTCATAGATGATCCATTTTTCTCTAATTTATTGTTGAGTTATTTCCCGCGACAATTGAGTCAACTGTATCCTAAAGATGTTATGAATCATCAGCTACGTAGAGCGATTATTGCAACAGTTCTAGCTAATGGAATTATCAATAAAGGTGGTTCTTGTTTTGTTGTGAGCCTAGTTAAGGAAACCAGTTCCTCCATCGAAGATGTTGTGCGTTCCGCTATCATAGCAGATGCTGGATATGAATTAGAATCCCTTTGGAAAGAAGTGGATAAGTTAGATAACCAGATTAGTGGAGAGCTCCAGAATAAGATATATGAAGAGATTAGGTTGATTTTTATTAATCTTACACGTCTTCTTATCAAAAATGGAAAGTTTATTGGAGACATTGGTAATGCAGTCAAGCGTATTGTAACGGCATTTCATCAATTGAATAGTTTGTTGCAGAAAAAGATACCTGCAGAATGGTCAGAACGCTTTAATAATAGGGTGATGAATCTCACAAACAAAGGTTTCCCAGTAGATCTTGCGAACAAGATTGTTCGTATGCAATTTTTAATGGTAGTTCCGGATTTAATTGATATATCAGAAACTTGTGATACGAGTTTATTGGTAGTTCTAGATATGTGGTCAGCTATTTCGGAAGGATTAGGAGTTGATAGATTACTATCTGTTGCTAATAATGTTAAGGTAGATGATCATTATGAGGGTCTTGCATTGTCGGCGGGTTTGGATTGGATGTATTCTGCGCGACGTGAGATGATTGCAAAAGCCATTACTACTAGCAGTTCTGTTGACACTATTATGCGAAATGAGAAATGGAAGGAAGTCAAAGATCAAGTTTTTGACATTCTTTCTTCCGAAGACGAAGTAACTGTTGCACATATAACAGTAGCAACGCATCTTTTGTCTGGTTTTCTTTTAAAAATATAATTAAGATATAATAAGTAAGTCAACAATTTCTCATCGATGTTTCAGTTATTTAAACCGCAAAGATTATTCGTTTATTGCATATTATTTTTAGAATTTTTTGTTTTTTAGGTACATATTGCCTGTGTTTTATGCGTACTTTTCCTCAAGATATACATTAAACAAACATCTTGCATATGGTGTTAGTGGGATAATCCTGTCTGAATAAAAATGATGGATGCATTGATATATATATGGAGTTATGATTTTTAATAACTGCTTTGTAATATATGATTATGAAACATTTGGCAAAAATCCTGCATTGGATCGTCCTGCGCAGTTTGCTGGTGTGCGCGTTGATCACCAATGGGAAAAGATAGAGAGTAAAGAATCATTTTTTTGCAAACCTACTGATGATTATTTGGTGGATCCAGAATCAGTGTTGATTACGGGAATTACGCCACAAAAAGCATTGCGTGATGGTATTTTAGAAGCTGAGTTTGCTCAGCGCATTCATCAATTTTTTAGTGAACCTAATACTTGTATTGTGGGTTACAACAATATTCGATTTGATGATGAATATAGTCGTAATATTTTCTATCGTAATTTTTATGACCCATATGGTTGGAGTTGGAAAAATGGAAATTCTCGATGGGATTTATTGGATGTTATACGTGCCATTCATGATTTTTCTCCGGCGGGTATTAAATGGCCTTGTAGAAATGATGGTGCTCCTAGTTTTAAGCTTCAAGATTTGGTGCTTGCAAATGGCATTGAATATGTAAATGCACATGATGCAGAGGCAGATGTTTATGCTACTCTTGCGCTTGCTAAATTAGTACGTCGCAAAAAGCCTAAATTATTTCAGTATTTGTATGATCATCGTGATAAAAATATTCTGAGAAAATTGGTTGACATTCAGAACATGGTTCCATTAGTACATGTTTCAGGGATGTTTGGAAATCTTTTGGGAAATACTGCCTTGATTGCCCCTATAGCATGGCACCCTAATTATAAGGATCAATTAATCAGCTGTAACTTAAGTGGTGATATGAGAGTATTCCAGAATTATGATAGCGATAATCTGGCAAAAAAATTATTTACAAGCCGTGATAAATCAAATAGTTCAGTTTCTATTCCTATCAAATTAGTACATCTTAATAGATGTCCGATTCTTGTTTCTGTGGATTATTTCAGTGAAAAACATTTTAAGCGTTGGGGTATTGATTATAATCGCTGTTTAGACAATTTAGAATTATTGCGGCAACAAACTGATCTGCGAGATAAAGTCAGGTCGATATTTTCCACACCTTTTTCAACATCGCAAGACGTAGATGCTCAATTATACGATGGTTTTTTTGGAGATAAAGACCGAGCAATAATGAATCGTATCCTAGACACTAAACCAAGAGAATTATCGACATTAGATGTTCAATTTATGGATCAGCGATTACATGAATTATTCTTTCGCTATAAAGCTCGTAATTACCCCGATACATTAAATAATCAAGAGAAAAAAAAATGGTTAAAGCATCGTAAAAATATTTTTACTCAGTCTCGAATTGAAGAGTATAAACATAAAATACATGATCTCAAGATCATATATAAAGGAGATGGACAAAAAGAACAATTGATGAGCTCGTTGTTAGAATACCTCCAATGGATTATTTCAAAGGATTAAATATTGATGTATGTTACTGGAAGGATATAATTTTAAAAAGTGATAAGTTGATGCCGATAATAGGGTAAAAAATCAATTTTTTGTAATTAGATGAAAGAAGATGTGTTAGGGTAGGATTAATTATTATGGGGGCAAGTATTAGATTGTAATCTTTTGATGAAAATCTTCAGGGTGTATTATTGACATACTAGAACATGATATTTACTTTAGGATTGGTATGATGATTATTAAAATTTTTATCGTATAATTGAGATGATTGTTTTGTGTCAGAAAAAGAATAAAACACTTGATTGTTCGGTGAAATATTAGCATATCTTTTTGATGGAGAGGTGGCCGAGTGGTTGAAGGCGCACCCCTGCTAAGGGTGTATATGGAAACGTATCGAGGGTTCGAATCCCTTCCTCTCCTCCAGGAATGAAACCTTCATGTATTTTTGCTTCTACAGGAATAATTTTATCCTTTGACCTAATTTTGTATACGTTGAGTCCATGGTATTATGTGTCGAAGGCTATTTTCAGGTTATAGGATAACCGTTGCTTAAGTAAAAGATGAACTGTTTTTGATTATCTTGCGCGTTTAATAGGATATTTGTTCGTGTAGACTTTAAACGGTGAATACATTTGATGTGATAAACGATACTTTTAATGACTATGGTAGTTAAGATCTTCTAATCATAATAGCTAAAACCAAAGAGGTGGGTGCGATTGCCAAACATTTTTGGGCCATTATTATGGCTATTACCACGACTGTAGTGACTATTGTGTATCACTTTCAAGTTATCAAAGAGTGGTTTAAATCGTGATACAGTCTTTATATCGCCGGAGGGAATTTAGGTTTTTACTCCGCTTTATCCCATACGTGTTTGAAACAGTAACGGAACATGTCAAGTCCAAGAAATCAATAAAACATGATAGAATGAGGATTGAATTGGCGAAAATCAATGCCAAGAGCCTAATTGCTGTTGAAGGTATTAAAGCTGACAAGCCAGTAAGATTAGCAAGGATTAAGGGGTACAACCACAAAAGTGGTGTTAAGTGGATAGATGGCTTTAACGCTCTTGTTCGACTTTTAACAACTTTGTTTTGGATTATGGATTATCCGTTATTGGTAATTTATTTAGTGAAAGAGAACTTCATTATTCAAAGTCCTCTTGCTGTCCTTACTCTACTCTTTTTGAACAAGAGATAATAGCTTGTATCCTTTTCTTCTGGTACACCGATAAAATAGTGCAAAAAAGGGGCTAATAAAAGCTCCCATTTCTGCATTACCTTTTTATTTACTTTTACTAGGAATTTTTAACACCATCACCTGCTGTATTTGTTTGGGTAGTACTATTACCTTCTGTAGTTTTATCTGCAGGATTTTCTTTATCTTCTGTAGTTTTATCTGCAGGATTTTCTTTATCTTCTGTAGTTTTATCTGCAGGATCTTTATTTTCTTCTGCAGCGTTAATTACATTATTCTCAGAATTCTTAACAATTTCTTTTACCCCCTCAAGTAATTTCTTATTAGGATCTTCCGCTTTTTTGCATGAAGTTAACCCACCAGCAATTACTAGAGCAGGTCAAATAGTTATATATTTCAATTTTGTCATTATTCGATTCCTATGTACTAATACAATAAAAAAATTGTAATAAATTGTACTAATATATTTACGGTTGTGTCAATACATTAATAGTGCAGAAGAGCCTGGGTAGCTAATCATCTTATAAATAAATATATTTTTCTCTATTCTCACGTCGGATTTTAGGTGTGAATGATAGGCGCAAAAAGCATCGTATTATCAGATATTTAAATGCTAGCGATATATATGGTAAATTGTTAGCTTGTAGGTGTGATTGATCGGGTAAAAAATAGATTTAGATCTTCTTTTTTTAAGCATACATCTGTTCAAGCGGATTAAGATCTATTCGTTCTTGTATCGGATTGTTGCAATTAGATAGTTGATTGTTCTTTGTTCGGTTCTTTTTAGAAAGAGCTGTTTTTCATTGCCTCATCTGCGATTTCAAGATTAGAGTAAACACTTTGGATATCGTCATCTTCTTCAAGGCTGTCAATCATTTTTATGATAGACTTTACTTTATCTGCATTTGATATTCGTATAAAATTTAAGGGTTTCCATATAACGTTGATGCTCTGTGCTTCACCTATTTTTTCTTCTAATTTATTAGAAGTCGATCCTATATCGTGAAAATCACAGTAAAAGATGTACTCTTGATTTTCTAGTATTACTTCGGAAGCATCCGCTTCAATGGCCGCATCCATGGCTGTATTATAATCTCCAATTGTTGAGTGGTAAATAATTTCTCCGACTTGTTCAAAGAAGCGGGTTGCAGATCCTGTAGACCCAAGAGAGCCATTGGCTTTAGTAAAAATAGATCGTATGTTAGATGCTGTACGATTGCGATTATCAGTTAAGGCCTCAATAATGATAGCAACGCCTTCAGGTCCATATCCTTCGTATCGAATATTAGTATAATTATCTAGATCGTCGCTCCCGGCTTTTTTAATGGCACGGTCGATGTTTTCTTTGGGCATTGATTGATTTTTAGCATTTTGAATAGCTAATCTTAGGCGTGGATTTTCTAATGGATTTTGTCCAGACAATTTAGCTGATACTGTTATTTCACGAGATAACTTAGAAAATATTTTTGATCGGAGAGCGTCTTTTCGTTCTTTGCGATGCATAATGTTTTTGAATTGAGAATGTCCAGCCATCAATATAATCCCTTTTTAGCCGTTTAGTTATTAAGTATGGGATGAATATTATTTGATTTATTTTTTGCTATGTCCAAAAGTTTGGACGTATTTCCTGCAGTCTAGGGCCAATGCGTATAGGGCAAATTTTTGTAGTAAGCCCAGTTACATTGGAAATATCAGCACAAATGCCACATAATGTTGAGGGTCCATTTGCAACCACAAAACGATTACGTGGAATTTGTGTGACAAAACGATTAATAGGCTCTTCTTTATCCAAGCCAATGGATGAATTATAGTCTCCACACATTCCGAGATCGGATATATAACCAGTTCCTCCATCAAGAATCTGTGCGTCGGCAGTAGGAATGTGTGTGTGAGTGCCCACTACAAGGCTAGCACGACCATCGACAAAATGTGCAAAACATTGTTTTTCACTCGTTGTTTCGGCATGAAAATCAAAAACTATAACATCTGCTTGTTCTTTTAAGGGGCACGTTTCTAAAATTTTATCAGAGGTTTTAAATGGGTCATCCAATAGAGGATTCATAAAAACTCTTCCCATGATATTAGCGACTAAGATATTTGCTCCATTTTTAGTTTGATACAATCCTGATCCATTCCCTGGAGTGTCAAGAGGATAATTTGCCGGTCGTAGTAATTGAGGGTGACGTTGAGAAAATACAAGTGCCTCTTTTTTATCCCAAGTATGGTTTCCTGTGGTTACTACATCTATTCCAATTTCCATCATTTCAAAAAATATTTTTTCTGTAATGCCAAAGCCGCCAGCGCTGTTTTCTCCATTAGCTATTACGAAATCAAGTTTAAAATCTTTAATTAAGCGTGGTAGTGTTTCGTATACAATTGATCTACCTGTTTTCCCAACTATGTCACCAAGGAATAAAAGTCTCATGCTTTCTCCGTATACTCCGCACTAAATTGATGAAATCTACTTTCTGTCAAGATTGCATGTAGACGGATATCGGTAGATTCCGCTCTAATGCATGGGGTTTCCTGAATATTGAATGCAACGCCCACGAGATAAGAATTTTTCCCTTCAAGTCGTGCACCAGCTATAGCACGATCATAATATCCTCTTCCATATCCTATACGATTTCCCTGAGAATCAAACGCAAGGAGTGGCATTAGTATGATATCAGGATTAATTTCACGATAATATGATGGTGGTGATAGAGTGCCAAAGGACGATTTTACAAGATTTTTGGGATTTTCATATTGGCGAAAAACCATTTTATTCCCCGTAATTGCTGGGAGACAAAACGAGAATTCCCTGTCCTTTATTTTGTCGATTAGGATATTTACATTAACTTCTGAGTGAATAGGATAAAAAAATGCGATTTTCATGCCTTTTTTAAACGGAATTTCTTTCGCGCCGATATTAGCTAGAGCGACGCTTTTCTCGTGACGGGATTCGTAAGAAAGATTATCGCGCATGGTTTTTTTTTCTTTGCGGATCAAGTTCTTCTGTTCTTGTAAGGTCATGTAACATCCTTATTGATACATGGCTATTATTTTAGATAACAAAAAATGTAGATTTTCATCGTTTTTTCTATCAAGATAAACGATTTGGATGAGAAGTTAAAGTATCTGGATGAATATTTTGTTATATGAGAAAAACTGTTTAGTTTATATAATATAGTAAATTATACCTTATTCACATGATGCGATTAGCACTTCATTGATTTGAGTTTTTTAAATGTTTCCCTATTTCAAATATTGCAAAAAATAGCAGGGCATATTTCAGTGAATAAGTTTAAGGGCATTAATCATCTTGGTAATAATTACATTATTTTTTTGCTGTTTTTATTGAGCAAAGTATTTTATTGAGTTAGTGTGGATTTTGAATATTCAGTGAAGCGAGAGAGGTATATCTTTTCTCATATCAGTGATTGGATAGTTGAACAGTTTCAAGAGATCAAAGTATTTCATCATGGAGAAATGTTGTATTGATAAAGTATGATTATGACTATAAAAGGATGGCAAATGCTGTTAGATTCTTATCAATAGATGCTATAGAGAATGTCAATTCTGGACATCCTGGTTTGCCGATGGGAATGGCAGATGTTATCACTGTTCTTTTTACAGAATTTATGACTTTTGATCCTAAACATCCGTTTTGGCCAAATCGGGATCGTTTTGTTTTGTCAGCAGGGCATGGATCTATACTATACTACTCTTTACTCTATCTTCTAGGTTATCAAGATATAACAATTGATGATATAAAAAGATTTCGAACAATTGGCTCTAAAGCAGCAGGTCATCCCGAATATGGTTTTTTTTCTGGTGTCGAAGCAACGACTGGTCCTTTGGGGCAAGGAATTGCCAATGCTGTTGGGATGGCTATTGCAGAGCGTAAATTAAGGGATGAATTTGGTGGTTTGTTAATCGATCATCACACCTATGTATTGGTTGGTGATGGTTGTTTAATGGAAGGTATAAGCCAAGAAGCAATTTCGTTAGCAGGACATCTTGGATTAAGTAAATTAATTGTGCTTTGGGATAATAATGGTATTTCGATAGATGGTTCTATTTCTTTTGCAGACTCTACGGATCAACATGCTAGATTTCGTGCTTCTGGATGGAATACGATTTCTGTTAATGGACATGATCATCAAGCTGTAATATCTGCTCTTAGAGAATCTCAGAAATCCGACAAACCAACGATGATTGCTTGTGAAACAATTATTGGTTTTGGATCTCCTGGTAAAGCAGGGACAAATAAAGTACATGGCTCTGCGTTGGGCCCAGAAGAAACAAAAGCTACTCGTAAAGCATTGAATTGGGATTTAGATCCCTTTTGTATTCCTGATGATATAATGCAAAAATGGCGCTTAGCCGGATTACGTTCTTCTAAATCAAGAGAAGATTGGCAAGGACGATTTTATTCCGTTGATCGTAGTGTTCAGAAAGAGTTTGAACGACGATTTTCAGATGAACTCCCTGATTGTTTTGATAATACCTTTATGAATTTGAAGAAAAAAATTGAACATTCTAAGCCTGCAATTGCTACTAGAAAATCTTCTGAACTTGTTTTAGAGGAGGTGAATGATTGTTTGCCAGAACTCATAGGAGGATCAGCAGATCTTACTGGTTCTAATGGCACGAAAACTAGTCAAATGAAATCCATTTCGAGTAGTGATTTTTCAGGCCGTTATTTGCATTATGGTATTCGTGAGCACGCAATGGCTGCTATGATGAATGGGATAGCATTGCACAAGGGATTGATCCCATATTCAGGAACATTCATGGTATTTTCTGATTATAGTCGTCCTGCAATAAGATTAGCATCTTTGATGGGGATTAGGGTAATTCATGTTTTGACGCATGATTCTATAGGGGTAGGAGAAGATGGTCCTACACATCAACCTGTAGAACATTTAGCAGCATTAAGAGCTATTCCTAATCTTTTAGTCTTTAGACCCGCAGATTCAGTAGAGACACTGGAATGTTGGCAAAAAGCTCTTAAGGAAAAGAGTCGTCCATCTGTGATATCGTTGTCCAGACAAAATTTGCCGTTTCTTCGTGAAAAATCTGAAGAAGAAAATTTATGTTCTTTCGGGGCGTATAACTATATAAATTGTCCTAATGCACAGGTTACCATTTTTTCTTCAGGTTCTGAATTAAAAATTGCCGCAGAAGCATGTAAATTATTGTCAAATCGTAATATTTCTACTCGTGTGGTATCAGTTTCTTGTTTTGAATTGTTTTTTGAGCAATCAGATAGGTATCGTGAGCAGATTATAGGATCATCTCCGATTAAGATCGCAGTTGAGGCAGGCATACGTCAAGGGTGGGATGCTTTTATCGGATCTGATGGTTTTTTCGTTGGGATGAAGGGTTTTGGAGCATCAGGATCTTGTGATATGCTTTATCAACATTTTGGCATCGATGCTGTCACAATTGTTGATATAGTAGAAAAAAAAATATCAAGGTAATTTTTTAATTTTTCTAGATGTTTCTTTATATTATGGGGAAGGGAAGAATGGTTCGTAAAGTTGCTATAAATGGTTTTGGTCGTATTGGACGATGTATTCTTCGTTCCGCAGTTGAATCAGGACGAGATGATATTAGGATTACGGCGATTAATGATCTTAATCCTATAGAGAAGATTGCTCATTTGTTGCGATATGATTCGGTGCATGGAAGATTTCCAAGAGAGGTAAAAGTTATAGGTGATGTCATAGATGTTGGTTTAGGGCCTATAAAGGTAACTAACATTCGTGATCCACATGATTTACCATGGGATGATGTTGATGTGGCTATGGAGTGTACTGGTTTTTTTGTAACTAAAGATCAAGCTTCTATACATTTATCGAATGGTTCTAAGCGTGTTTTGGTATCTGCGCCATGTAAAGGAATAGAAAAAACTATTGTTTATGGTGTAAATCACCAATCATTAAATAAAGATGATTTTGTTGTTTCAAACGCTTCTTGTACCACTAATTGTTTAGTGCCACTGGTTCATGTTATAGATAAAAAATTTGGGATTGAAAAAGGTTATATGACGACTGTTCATTCCTATACAGGTGATCAGCATATTTTAGATGCAGGACATAGTGATCTTTATCGTGCACGATCAGCAGCTATATCAATGATCCCCACATCTACTGGCGCGGCTAAAGCGGTAGAGTTAGTTTTGCCAAATCTTAAAGGTAAGTTAGATGGTTCATCTATTCGAGTTCCTACGCCTAATGTATCTCTAGTGGATTTAACATGTGTAGTAAGTCGTAGTGTGAGTGTTGATGAAATTAATGTAGCGATGAAATCTTTCTCCGAAGGAGAGTTAAAAAATATTTTAGGCTATGTTTCTCAGCCATTGGTGTCTATAGATTTTAATCATACTACCTATTCATCTATATTTGCTGCTGATCAGACGAAGGTGGTTTCTAATAATCTTCTTCGTGTTATGTCTTGGTACGATAATGAATGGGGTTTTTCTAATCGCATGTTGGATACATCGTCTGTAATGGCGAATCTTTCGTAGAAGGTAGTTGTTATCGGAGTTATACTTTTTGTATTTAAAAGAAAGATATGGGAGGATTATGTTCTATCGCCTCAGTGATTATGTGGATTCGGTTTTGAGTGGAAAGGTAGAATGATGATTCGTCTTAGAACCATGGATGATCTTGGGGATATAAGGGGACTTTGTTGTTTATTACGTGTTGATTGGAATGTTCCATTTATAGGATCAAAGGTTGCAGATACTACGCGTATCGAGCGTGTAATCCCTACGATTCTTGAGCTTATAGAAAAGAAAGCAAAAATTGTTATTCTTTCTCATTTAGGGCGTCCGCGGAATAAATTAGATCAAGAGTTTTCTTTATCTCGCGTGATTTCTACAGCAGAATCAATCCTTAATAAAAAGATACTTTTTGTGCAGGATTGCATAGGTACTTCATTATCTCAATCAATTGCTTCTCTATCAGAAGGAAGTATTATTCTTGCAGAAAATGTTCGTTTTTATTCAGAAGAGGAGAAAAATGATCCTGATTTTGTCAGGATGTTATCCCGAAATGGAGATTTTTACATAAACGATGCTTTTTCTGTTTCTCACAGAGCGCATGCTTCTGTTGAAGGTCTCTCTCGTGTATTGCCTTCATATATTGGGCGTGCCATGCAAAAAGAGTTGAGCACACTAGAGAATTGTTTTACTACGTGTTGCAAGCCTTTAACAGCAATTATTGGGGGGTCGAAGGTTTCTACCAAGATTACTTTGCTCAGTAATCTTGTAAAAAAAGTTAACAAGCTAGTGATTGGCGGTGGCATGGCTAATAGCTTTTTAGCGGCAGAAGGTATAGGAGTTGGAAAATCATTGTGTCAAAATGATTTTTCTGAAAATGTGCATCAGATAATGTGTGAAGCGAAGAAATGTGGTTGTGAAATTATTATTCCACAAGATGTTGTCGTCGCTAAAGAATTGAAAGAAGGAATTGCCACACAAGTTGTTCCCACGGAATATGTTCCGCCAGATTCTATGATCTTAGATATTGGGTTTAAAACGGTAGAATATATTAAACACGTTATTGCTCAATCCAGAACTGTAATATGGAATGGTCCTCTTGGTGTTTTTGAAACAAAACCATTCGATTTGGCTACTATTGAGATAGCGCGCTATGTAGCTAAACTAACCAAAGAAGGCAGCATTATTTCTATTGCAGGGGGAGGAGACACTATAGCTGCGCTTGCTCATGCAGGAATTTCCCAGGAATTAACATATGTTTCTACAGCTGGAGGGGCATTTTTTGAATGGTTAGAAGGGAAGGATTTGCCTGGGATCTCTGTATTGTCTTGTAATAATTAGAGGTTTACCAGTGAAAAAAATAATTGTTTGGTATTTAAAAAATACACAAGTTGCCATTGAATAATTATTGTATTTCAACGGATGAGCTATTTTAAAAAATATTTTTATGGAGATAATGGGAGATGATAGAAGATCTTGAAAGTAATGTTGCTAAGATAGTTCAAGAGGGAAAAGGGATTCTTGCTGCGGATGAGTCTAATGCTACGATACAAAAACGTTTTAATGCAATAAATTTGGAATCTACAGAAAATTCAAGACGTGATTATCGAGAAATGCTATTCCGAGCAAAAGATGCTATGCAATATATTTCTAGTATCCTTCTTTATGAAGAAACGCTTTATCAGAATGCGCAAGATGGGACGCCATTTGTAGATCTTATTTCTTCTTCTGGTGTATTAGTTGGGATTAAAGTTGATCGTGGATTAAGATCTTTTCCTTTATATCCAGAAGAGTCTATTACTATTGGTTTAGATGATCTAGATACAAGATTACAAAAATATAAAGATTCTGAAGCCAAAGTTGCTAAGTGGCGAGTTGTTTTATCTGTTTCAGATGTGCTGCCGAGTATAGCTGTTGTTAAAGCCAACATGCACATACTAGCGCGCTACGCGGCTCTTTGTCAGAGTGCTGGCATTGTTCCTATAGTTGAGCCTGAAGTTCTTATGGATGGAGATCATACGATTGAACGTTGTGCTGAAGTTACAGAATTTGTATTACGCACATTATTTAATGAATTATATGCTATGAGGGTTCGTTTTGAGGGATTGGTTTTGAAATCAAATATGATCCTTCCAGGGAAAGATGCTCCTCAAGTATCAGATGAAGAGATTGCGATTAAAAATATACAAATATTTAAACGTGTAGTTCCATGTTCTGTTCAGGGTATAGCTTTTCTTTCTGGGGGACAGTCTGAACAAGATGCTACCGCGCGCTTGTCGGCAATGAATTCTATCGGAAATCATCCTTGGAAATTAAGTTTTTCCTATGGTCGTGCTTTGCAGGAATCAGCATTACGTGTATGGAATGGCAAAAAAGATAATGTAGTCGTTGCACAACGCACTTTATCCCATCGTGCTTGTATGAACAGTTTAGCAACAAGAGGATGTTGGCAAAGACATCTGGAGAATAATAATTGTCAATAATTTTGGAAAAAACATAAAAATCTATTTCAAAATAGTACAAATTGGTTTTCTATTGCGGAAGGGCTCTTTTGCTTTTTGTGTCCATTATGAGTTTTATTCTAAATCTTGAGTGAATATTTGCTCTTTTTGGAATTGGCGGATTTGGGAAATTTTAGATAAGGATTGATCTATGTCTAATCGTATTTCGGGTTCAATTAGTTTTATAAATAGAACGGTTTCTTCTATTCGATTAAAAGTTCTTTATGAAGAGAGTGTTCACCTTATAGAAGAGACTTCTTTGTATTTTGACCGAGAAGGAAAGGTACTATCTAAGACGTTGCCTCCTGTTGTTGTAAATCTATATACTTCCGAATCTATTCTTTTAACAACGCGTTTAATGCAAATGGTTTCTTGGTTATTGTTACAGCGTGCGTTGGAAGATGGTGATATGAGCCTTGAACAGGTCATCTCAGAAAAAGATAAAATTAAATTTGATTATTCTCATTTAGATTATACTGTTACTGGGTGGAACGATCTTCCATGCTTTTTTAGAAATCTGGTAGAACGCTCTTTACAATTGCAAAAGCGGATAGTGTTGTTAGATCAAGAAATTTATAATACAAATCTCAATGATCTATCGTTGTATCGATCGAATCACGTTCAAACGCAGATGAAATTACTGGAAGCATGTTTTGAAAATTTTTAAGCACTGCTTAAATATTATTTACTTTGGGATCAATAAAGTTATTGGGATCTTAATTTAGTATATCGGGATCATATTTCTTCATTGGTTTTATGATTCATGTTTATTCAGAAGTTAAAATAAATAACATTAGAAGTAATAGAGGAGATTAGTAGAATTTTTAAAAATTTAAGATAGGTGGATAGATATTGTGATTTATTGCTACATGGAATTATAAATTGCGTATAGATGACTTTCATTAAATACTCTTCTTATTGGGTACAATTTTTTATTTTTTTGAAAAATTGCTATATTTTTGGGATGCTCTCCTTGTAATTTTTTTCGTATCGCTTTAAAAAAGATATACATACTATAAGCGCCCGTAGCTCAGCTGGATAGAGTACCAGACTACGAATCTGGGGGTCAGGAGTTCGAATCTCTTCGGGCGCACCAAGCATACGTAAAATAAATAACTAACTCCACATGCTATTAAGTGCGAAAAATTAATAGTAAATTACTTATAATCCGTTTTAATTTGGAATTTTTGTACGCTATTTTTTAGTTTTGACTTCTCTTGATAGGTACTATGTCCATTAAAATATTTTTATGTTCTATCAAGCTATTATTGAAATTTTTTTTCGAGGCATTTGATTTGTGTCTTTCAGCTATATGTTTATTAGAATCTTAAAGGATTTTTTAGAAACTGATTTAGTCTTTAGATGTTGGTATTTTGCTCTATTTTTTTCTTTCGAATATCTGTAGAGCTTATTATATGATGTTTATCATGAATAAATATCCAAGAGGGTGGAGGTGTGTTGCATAATCTGTGACTGAGTGATTCATCAAGTCGAGCATGTTCAAATGTTTTGGCCATTGGAGATGATATGTAGTTAAATGTGACATCAAGTCTATCAATTATTGCGACAGGAACTGTCATAACAATTTTTTTCCAGTGATGCCAGTGGTGGAAACTTTTTATATTATCTGCTCCCATAATCCAGATAAAATTGACATGTTTATTATGTTTTTTAACTTCAAGTATTGTATGGAATGTTTCTTTTTGATTAAAAGATTCCTCAAAAGCAGTAATACGGATACGTGGATTTTTGATAAGTGATTTGCTTAAAGCGATGCGTTTTTCCAAAGAAGAGGGGATGTTATAATGTTTTATAGGATTATATGGAGTAATTATCCACCATAATTGATCTAAATTGAGTTTTTTAAGAGCGATATTGGCGATTTCTATATGTCCGTAGTGTGGGGGATTAAAGTTTCCACCAAATAGACCTATATTCATACCACTTTCAACTTTTGGCATGCGCATAATATCTTGCAAATGTTTAGATTGTTGCATCGCTATGACTCTAATTTTATAGATTGATTATGTGTAAAAAATATTTTAGTAGAAAAATTGTTTTTTATTGGTAAATAAATTAGGCAATGAGCATTTAAAAAAATATTTCGATCAATTATCTTATGTTAATTATACCTTGTCTTTAGAATATATCTTCTCCTCTTATAGAAATAATTTTCTTATGAAGACATTCCAATATCTTTGGTATTCCATGTCCTGTCATAGATGAAAATTCAAGTGGAATCTGCCCGCATACAGTGGTCAGTTCATTCTTTTTTCTATCGAGAGTTTCTTTATCTACTGTATCTATTTGAGAAAGTCCTACTATTTCTATTTTTTGTTGTAATTGGCTATTATAAGCGGATAGTTCATCTGATACACATTGATATGCTTCTTGAACATTCTCTTCAAGTACAGAGATGATATGGAACAGGATGTAAGTGCGTTCAGTATGTTTTAGGAAACGATCTCCAATACCTGCTCCTTGATGGGCATTTTTAATTATTCCAGGGATATCAGCTAATATTAATTCTTCATACCCTGCTTTTACTATTCCTAAGTTAGGATATAAAGTGGTAAATGGATAGTCGGCAATTTTAGGCTTTGCTCTTGTCACTGAGGCTAAAAAAGTAGATTTACCTGCGTTAGGAAGGCCAATGATACCAACATCAGCAATCAACTTTAATTTAAGACAAATGATCTTTCCATGTCCAGGAATGCCAGGATTAGCATAATAAGGTGTTTGATTAGTGGATGATTTAAAATGAAGATTTCCAAAACCACCGTTGCCACCAGGTAATAATAAAATGCGGTGTCCTTCTTGATTGAGATCACAAATGAGGCTGACTCCGTCTTCCTCAAATACCTGTGTCCCAACAGGAACTGTGAGAATTACATCCGATCCCTTAGCTCCGCTTCGGTTTCTTTTCATTCCCTTTTCACCATTTTGGGCTTTAAAATGCTGTTGATAGCGAAAATCTATCAAAGTATTGAGATTATTGACAGCCTTAATCCATACGTTTCCACCATTTCCGCCTGATCCACCATCTGGTCCTCCAAACTCAATAAATTTTTCACGCCGAAAAGATATTCCTCCATCTCCTCCATCGCCTGATTTAATATAAACTTTTGCTTCGTCTAGAAATTTCATTGAATTCCGTTAGAATTATAATAATTGTATTTAATAATTCAGAAATGTTTTTTGAAATATAGATTTTCAAATTAATAATAAATATACCTCCTAGTTTTTTTTGGTTATAGTCAAAAATATATGCAAAAAACCAAGTAAAAGGTATAGTTTTAATAACAGAAAATCGTGAAAGTAACGGCTGTTCAAGTAAAAATAGAAGAGTATCTTGATTTATTTAACATCTTCTATCCGTGGGATTACAGATACACGTGGTCTTCTTTTTGCAACGGTTTTAAAATGTACATTTCCATCAACAAGTGCAAAAATAGTGTGATCTTTACCCATGCCTACATTAGATCCTGGGTGGTAACGTGTTCCACGTTGACGTACAATTATATTCCCCGCTATTACTGCTTGCCCGCCGAATTTTTTTAAACCGAGACGTCTTCCCGCAGAGTCTCTTCCGTTTTGCGTTGAACCACCAGATTTTTTATGTGCCATTATATTTTCCTATATAATTTTAATATTTTTTCAAAACACAATACTTTAAGTAACAATACCAGTAATTCGTACGACTGTCATTTCTTGGCGATGCCCGCGGGTACGCCTATAATTCTGTCGACGGCGCTTTTTGAAAACAATTACTTTTTTCGTACGAATTTGTTTTATAACTTCTGCTTCAACATAAGCTCCTTCTACACAAGGACTTCCTATTGAAATATTGTTATCTTCCCCGATTGCGAGGACATTATCAAATCGTATATTATCACCATCTTTAGCGACAATTTTTTCTACCGTAATAGTATCAGTAGAAGATACAATACTTTGTTTCCCCCCATGTTTTATCACTGCAAACATAATGCATTTCCTTTCATCGGCAAATAAAATTGACTATTGCGCAATTTTTGCATCAACACAATCAACAAATACTAAAGAAGACTAAATTATCCGTTGCAGTAAAGCAATAATCATGACATCCTATTTTTATATGCCCGTTTATACTAATATATTAGCTAATCAAACTTGCATCTTATGTCAAGAAAAGTATGGGATTAAAGGGATATTTATTTATTTAATAGGAAATTTATAAGATATTTAGTGGAGAGATGGCAGAGTGGTTGAATGTACCGCACTCGAAATGCGGAGTACCCAAGGGTATCGGGGGTTCGAATCCCCCTCTCTCCTCCACTATTTGAGGTATAAATCAGTTCCTGTATGACTTACGTAATAGTGTCTTTTCAAGCGTTATGTTGATCATTGCGCTGTTTTTTCGTCAATATACTTTTTCATAGTTTTGTTTTACTGCGCTATTTAACATTAACAAGTAATGCTTGTATGATCTTTTCAGTGGAGATTTTTGTAGATTATACTATCATTTATATTTTTTATATTTTTTATATTTTTTATATTTTTTATTGTAAATCAATATTATATTGATATCAAATATAAAGGATGTTATACAGAAAATACATTTGAATTTGTTATTAAATCTACTTTTAATATTATAATCTTGCAAATAAAATTAAATAGAAAGGATCTTAATATGAGTAATTCATTTGAATCTATAATTAAGCCTGCTTTTAATCTTACTCTCTTGAAAAATCGATCACTTGCATGGAAATTCGCAACGCTCATTTTTGGCAATTTATTTCTAATATTATCATCGTATATCGTTGTGCCAATGATTCCTGTTCCAATGACAATGCAGACATTTGCTGTTACTCTTATAGGTGCAGTTTATGGCTGGCGTTTCGGTGGCATGATGGTCATAATATGGTTAATTGAAGGCGCTTTGGGTTTGCCTGTTTTAGCTGGAGGTGCTGGTGGAATTCATTGTTTCGTTGGCGCAACAGCGGGATATATTTTTTCTTTTCCCATTGCTGCGTTTCTTATGGGATGGTTGTCGGAGCGAGGATGGAATGGTAATCGCGTCTTTCTTGCCTTTAGTGGGATGCTAATAAGTAATACTCTTGTTATCTTATTCGGGGCAGGATGGCTTGCTACACTCATTGGATATAAGCCGGCTATAATTCTAGGTTTAAAGCCTTTCTTAACAGGCGCAGTAATCAGATCATTTGTAGGGGCTTTAACGATGAAGTTTCTCATGAGAACTGAGAAAACATGACTATCAGGCTGCGTCCTCATCATTTGCTTTGTATCCTGACCTATGCTGGAGAGGGATATAGTGATGTATTTGTTGCTAACTTTAATGCAGTTATTAGTCGTTTGAAGTTAGGAGAAGATATCCTTATTGTTTCTGGGCCCGATGACATATGTGCGCCACTTCTTGGAGCTAATGAAGTAGATAAACCACATTGTGTTAACAAAAGTATCAGCGAAAGAGATCATATGGCCGAAAGTGATGTAGGAACATTCCTAGGATACCAGATTTCAGAGGGTGCAATTATTAGCCTTGATTTTACATTTTTACACCGAATGCGAAAAGCATTTACGAGTGGCCAAACTCGCCGTGCTTGTGTTGGATGTGAATGGAACGAGCTGTGCAGTTCAATCTCTTTGAATGGATATACTAACACATTAATTCACAAATAATAGAAATCGTTTCGCAGATTTAAGATACGATTCATTATTTATAGTTGAATATTAATGGTGTTTTATTGTCGTATTGTATAGCTGTTTGCTTTGCGCACATAATGCGAGGAATGTGGCGTTAACCATATGAAGATCATATAATATTTGCTAGATTAAATTCATAATTTGCCTTTCGGACAAGTATAAGTTTTAAGCTGTTAAACATTTTATGTTTTCATATAACTTTATAGAGATATATCCTGTTAATTAGATTTTCGCTCTGGTTTGCGTTTCCCAAAATATATCCAGGCAAGTATCTTAATATTGGTTTTTTGCAGATAGTTTTAATCCAGTATAACAATAGATCAATAGGAGCGTGGATTCTGAAATCAGCTCCAAAAGCAATATTGGCGCATGACAATATTGGCGCATGAAGAGTCATCATTTATTAGGAGCTCATAGTGAATTTACTTAGGGCAAAAGATAGACTCACTTCTATATGAATAATATTCCTAATATAAAATCGCGGACTTTAGGATAAACAGCATATCCACAGTGCAGTTGTCGTTTTTATTATAAGAGAAAAGATGTTTTCTATGTATACTTGATCATTTAAACGTTTATTTTTTGAAATATATAAATCAATAGATCACTTTTGCTGGAGCTTATTCAACTTCATGGATATTAAAATACTACTATTGCGATAGCTTTTTATTTGCAAAATTGGTTTTTGATTTATACAATTTTATTGAACAAATGGTATGATTAACTTCCAAGGGAATCGAAAAAATCCTTCATTCGGGAGAAAAAACCTGTAGATTGAGGGTTGTTATCTTTTGAGGATATGCGCTCGAATTCTTCTAATAATTCACGTTGACGCTTGTTCAATTTCTGCGGTGTTTCTACCTGAACCTGCACATATAAATCTCCTTTACGACTGGAATTGACTATTGGCATTCCCTTTCCTTTTAGGCGAAATTGTTTTCCTGTTTGGGTTCCTTCGGGAATAGTAACACGGGAGTGTGTAGCGTCGAGTGTTGCTACGTCAAAAGTTCCTCCCATGGCAGCAGTGATTATGGAAATAGGGACTGCACAATATAAATCAGCTCCATCTCTTTTGAAAAACTGATGTTTGTTAACGGATATAAAAATATATAAGTCTCCTGGAGAACCGCCACAAATACCTGCCTCACCTTTACCAGATAATCTAATGCGTGTCCCGTCATCAACACCTTGAGGAATGTTGACAGACAATATTTTCTCTTCTGGTACACGACCTTGACCACGGCATTTAGTACAAGGATGTGAGATGATTTGTCCAGATCCTTGGCAAGTAACGCATGCACGTTCAATAGAGAAAAAGCTTTGAGCTGTGGTATAAACACGTCCAGATCCGTTACAAACATTGCAATGTACTGGATTTGTTCCTGGTTTAGCTCCAGATCCAGAACAAGTACTGCATTTGGTAGCAGTAGGGAGACGAATTTGTACTGTTTTCCCAGTGAATGCTTCTTCAAGAGATATTTCTAAATTATAACGAAGGTCTGCGCCAGGTTCTCCTGTCGATGAGCTACGTTTTTGATTGCGTCCAGATCCCCCCATCATCCCGCCGAAAATATCCTCGAAAATTTCGGAAAAGACACTGTTCCCATGCATGCCTGATCCAAATCCTCCAGATCCGTAAGACTGTCCGCCATATTCAAGAGCTTCGTGGCCTCCTTGGTCATACAGAGCGCGCTTTTGAGAATCGCGGAGAACGTCATAGGCTTCGCTTATTTGTCTGAATTTTTCTTTTGCGTCAGGATCACCCTGATTTCGATCAGGATGATATTTCTTTGCTAGAGTTCTGAACGCAGTTTTAAGTTCTTGATCATTAGCATTGCGATCTACACCCAGTACTTGATAGAAATCAGCTTTTTTCATGCTAAATTTATCCTTCGATGATGGAAATCCGGTCGTTTGAAAACAACCGGATTTCTTCCTATAATGTTACCTGTTATTTAGAAGGACTAAGTGTTCTTCTTGTCATTTTTATCGTCTTTGATTTCTTCATAATCAGCATCTACGACATCATCTTTTACTTCATTCTTCTGGGTAGTGCTTTCTTCTGCTTCTTTTGCATCTTTTTTCGCTTGTGCTTCATAAATAGCTTTGCCAAGGTTCATAGATACTTCCATCAGCTTTTGAGTAGATTCTTTGATTTTGGCTTCATCAGAATCTGGATCATTAAGAAGTGCCTGTAGTGCCTCAATCGATTCTCGAATAGATTTTTGCTCCTCTTCAGAAATTTTATCACTGTGTTCTCTTAAAGATTGTTGTGTTGCGTATAACAAACTTTCTGCATGATTTTTTGTTTCAACGGTTTCACGACGCTTCTTATCCATTTCAGCATGGATTTCTGCATCCTTGACCATCTTCTCGATATCATCAGGAGATAATCCGCCAGAAGCTTGAATGCTGATTTGCTGCTCTTTACCTGTCCCTTTATCTTTCGCAGATACTTGGACTATTCCATTCGCATCAATATCAAATGTAACTTCTATTTGCGGAGTTCCTTTAGGAGCAGGGGGAATTCCCACAAGATCAAATGTAGCTAATAATTTATTATCAGCAAACATCTTTCTTTCGCCTTGGCAAATACGGATGCTAACTGCCGATTGATTATCAGCTGCTGTTGAGAATACTTGGGATTTCGTAGTTGGAATTGTACTATTACGGTCAATAATAGGGGTAAATATTCCTCCTAAAGTTTCAATTCCGAGAGAAAGAGGGGTGACATCCAATAGAAGAACGTCTTTTACATCTCCTTGAAGAACTCCTGCTTGTATTGCTGCCCCCATTGCCACGACTTCGTCTGGGTTAACACCCTTACTTGGAGATTTGTTGAAAAAATCCTGAACAGATTGTTGAATCTTTGGCATGCGTGTCATACCACCAACTAATACAACCTCATCGATATCGCTAGTAGATAATCCTGCATCTTGTAAACATTTTTTACATGGTTCAATAGTTTTTTGGATTAGATGATCTACTAAACGTTCAAAATGAGAACGAGTCAATTTCATATTGAGGTGCTGTGCGCCAGAGCTATTTGCTGAAATAAATGGAAGATTAATTTCCGTTTGTTGTGTTGAGGATAATTCAACTTTGGCTTTTTCTGCGGCTTCTTTTAAGCGTTGTAGTGCAAGAGTATCGTTCTTTAGGTCTATGCCATTTTCTTTTTTAAATGTATCACAAATATGCTCTACAAGGCATGAGTCAAAATCTTCTCCACCAAGGAATGTATCGCCGTTTGTTGCTTTTACCTCGAATACACCATCTCCCATTTCTAAGAGAGAAACGTCGAAAGTTCCACCACCAAAATCAAAAACAATGACGGTTTTTCCGTCTTTTTTATCTAATCCATATGCTAGAGCTGCTGCTGTAGGTTCGTTTATAATGCGCAATACATCAAGTCCAGCTATGCGTCCTGCATCTTTGGTGGCTTGTCTTTGAGCATCATTAAAGTATGCTGGTACAGTAATTACAGCTTTGCTAACTGTTTCTCCAAGAAAACTTTCAGCGGTTTCTTTCATTTTTTGTAAAACAATTGCCGATATCTGAGAAGGGGAATACTGTTTTCCATGTGCTTCAATCCAAGCATCTCCTCCTTTTCCCTCGACAATTTTAAAAGGTACTAGGGTTGCATCCTTTGTCACAGTGGGATCGCTAAAACGTCTTCCTATGAGACGTTTTGCTGCAAATATTGTGTTGCAGGGATTAGTCACAGCCTGACGTTTTGCGGGTTGTCCTACGAGCCTTTCTCCCTCATTAGTAAACGCTACCATGGAAGGGGTGGTGCGAGCTCCTTCAGCATTCTCAATTACTCTTACATTTTTTCCATCCATAATAGCGATACATGAATTAGTTGTACCAAGGTCAATACCTATGACTTTTGACATGTTTCTTTATCTCCTTTAAGCAAGCTGTTTTGGACCTCTTCAAGAGCGTTCCACTGACAGCTCCTAATAACAATAACAGCGAACGATCGCAAAATAAACACGACTATTTAAATACATATAAGGAGGTAGTTTCATAACTACAAGAAGCATTTTGAATAAGAATTCAGGAAAAGATGGCATAATAGAAATTTTTTCATGTTTATTGAGGATATAAAATGTTATTTTGAGATAATTTTTTATCAATATTCATTGATAAGCATTATTGAAAGGAAAGCGTTCATTATGATGAGAGATTGTGCTTTATATGAATGAATAATTTCAATATGGGGCTTGGTAGATATCATTTGAGAAAGGAATGAATCATATTATGATAACTATACGTGTGCATAAAGGGGATATTCCTGTTGAATGTGCCGCAAAATATTCTGGTGCTATTGCAGTTGATACGGAAACGCTTGGTTTGGTTTTGCGACGAGATCGTCTGTGTGTTGTTCAGCTATCTCCAGGGGATGGAACTGCTGATATTATTCAGATTACAGCTGGACAAAAAACTGCCCCTAATCTCGTGGCAATGCTTGCTGATAAAAAAAGAGAAAAAATTTTTCATTATGGCCGTTTTGATCTTGCTGTATTGTTCTACACTTTTGGTGTGGAAGTAAAACCTATTTTTTGCACAAAAATTGCTTCACGATTGACGAGAACTTATGCAAACCATCATGGTCTCAAAGATAATTTAAAAGAATTGCTGGGAATCGATATATCAAAAGAGCAACAATCATCTGACTGGAGCGCAGACAATTTGTCCGAAGAACAACTTCAATACGCTGCTTCAGATGTAGTGTATTTGCATTCATTACGAGAGAAATTTACGGAAAAACTTCAGAATCTAGGGCGTCTGGATCTGGCTTCTTCTTGTTTTAATTTTTTAACAAATAGAGTCGAATTAGATTTACTGGGCTGGGAAAATATCGATATTTTTTCACACCGCTCACAGTAATAAATTTCGTCAATAAGGTCAATTTTCCCCTGATTTATTTAAAAATACGAGCTATACATCTAAAATTATTTCTATATTTCAAGATAACATTTTATTCTGGAGCGGGCGAAGGGATTCGAACCCTCGACCCCAACCTTGGCAAGGTTGTGCTCTACCACTGAGCTACACCCGCTCAAAATAATTTTATCTGATATAAAGAAACTAAGAGAGTATATTGCCTAAAAAATATTTGGAAGCAATAGCAAAAGTAATAATTTTCAATATTTTCAAATAATCAACATTGTAGTAAGTGAGTTTTTCGTAACAATCAGACATGAAGTTTAACTTAAGCAGGCTCAATAGTCGTTAATAAATGATATAATCGCTTAATAACGATATTTTTTCTATTACATGTTGGTTTGTTTTAAATCTAATGCTATGCGTAGTTTTTTCAAAGATTCCGTTTGTGTAATAAGGTCATCGATGATATTACGCACTATTTTATTCCCTTCAGGATTATTGTCGCTGATCATTTGATCATAATTCTCAAGATACTCTGCTCGATTTTTTAGGATATAAAAATCTTTTATAGTATTAGAGAACTTATCGCGTATTTCCTGAGATAAATTCTTGTTACTATGACTTATCAGATCGGCTATTGATGGTCCACGAATTTTTTCTCCACTCATGCGGATATATTCTCCTGTATAACTAGAGATTATGCCGATAACATTATTTATATAAGATGCATGTGTATTATCTGAAAAACCATCAATTTCTTGTTTAGGATCATGTAATATGAGACTTAGATTCATACGTTCTCCTGCTAATTCATTATAAGAAAGAGATGTCATGCCAGTGATGATAGAATTTAATCCTGCATCAATATCTTGCATTAGATTTTTAGTAGCTTCTCCATTAGGTTCCCAAGCTTTCATCATTTCTTCTAGATCTGATACAAGCATCTTTGAAACAACTTTTAGATATTCTATGCGTCTTTGACAATGACCGCCTGTACAATTTTTTATATCAAAGTCTGTATAGGGTCTTGTACCTGATTCGCGCACATTTGTTTTTAAATCTTGTCCCCACAAAAGAAATTCTATAACATGGTAACCAGTGGTAATATTGGTATCTATGCCATTGGCTCTGTGTAATTTGCGAAGTAGATCAGGGGAAATAGTTGATACGTTGATTTCTGTCCCTTTCGTGAAAATTTTTGAATTAGCTATAATATTAGCAGTAGACAGGTCATTATCATCGTTTTCTTTTGGATATGAACTATTAACATAATCTATCAATCCTTCATCAAGAGGCCAGGAATTGACCTTTTTATCCAACATATCGATGTTTTGATTGCCAAAGCGATATACTTCGGATTGCTGATATGGGATTCGTGCTTTAATCCATTGAAGACGGGCATTTTCAAGATTTTTCTTATTAGGATTAGAAATAAGGGTTTCAATAGCACTATCTAATATACGGGCGTAAATAACAGAATCTTCGTATTTGGCGTGCGCGATAGTAGCATAATTATGCAATACATCTGCTGGATTAGTAGTTTGTAAAGCTCCTAATATATGTGATGGAATAATTAATATCGTAGTAATGGTTGTAAAAAAATACGTAAGTAAATTTTTTTTCATTATTTTCTCCAAAAGATATCCGATAAATTGATGATGTGACTATTAATTTACATATTAATTATATCGCATATGACCTGCGTAGATATTGCGTATCTATTTGGAAATTATGGAGAATATTTCTATTTTTTGATCGGTGTTTTTTGTTGATTACTCCTAGGGTTATTCCAGAAAATTGGACTTCTAAGAGATATTTAATTGTTGAGTAGATAAAGAGGTCGTGTTGTTTCTACTTAAGGGTGGCGTTTTAGTCTACAAAAGAAGAATCCATCTGTATGCGTCAGAAAAGGTGTAAAAACACCACAACCTTTTTCAACAAAAAGTGATGGATGATTTTTAAAATCATATAGTTGGTTCCAATCATCAATGATAGGATCCATACTGAAATGAATGTTCTTGGATAAGAAATTATTGATTTGCTGAATATTTTCTTCGGGTAGAATAGAGCAGGTAATATAGACAAGATAACCGCCAGGTCGTACGAATTGTGCGGCCTCCTGTAAAATTTGTTTCTGTTCTTCGATCCTTTCATTAAGGCTTTTTTGTGATAATCGCCATTTTATATCTGGACGTCTTCGCCATGTCCCTGTCCCAGAACATGGCGCATCAACTAGAACTGTTGAAAAATGGTTTTGTAGATTGCGCAATGATTCCAAATTACTGTGTAATTGCACGTTGCGGGCGCCAGCACGTTTAATGCGGGCTACAATAGGAGCTATTCTACTTTTGTTTTTATCCCACGCATGAATTTGGCCTTTATTGTTTAATAACATTGATAATGCAAGAGTCTTTCCTCCACCTCCAGCACAAAAATCTAAAATCTGGGAACTTTTCGTAGCCGTTGTTAAATTTGAAACAATCTGTGATCCTTCATCTTGTATTTCAAACCATCCTCGTTGAAAGGAAATTTCATTTGTAACATTAGGAAAGCGTGTTTTTTCTTTTGTTGCGGGTATTCGCAGACCGAAACTAGATATAGGGGAGCATTGTGTGCCATAATGGCACAGATTCTTTAATAGTTTTTTACGGGTAACTTTCAGGGTGTTGGTGCGTAAATCTAAAGGAGGGCGCATAGATAAAGCTTTGGCTTCTTCGAGCCAATTATCTTTGAAAGATAACTGAATAGATGATTGTAACCATTGAGGAATATCTCCTTGAACATATAAAGGCGCGTTTTCTAATTGACGAGAATGAAAGGATTTAATGATTGATTCTTTTGGGGGAGCAGGAGAATAACGATCTTCTTTCAATAGGACTAATATTTTTTCCAATGGAATACCCCAGTCTTTAACTATCACTGCATATACCAAAGAATCAGGAGTATCATCATTCATGATATAGGCACTAGAAAGATATTTTCTTAATACATCATGAACAATATTGCTAATTGATGTACGGTCATTAGATCCAGCAAAACGATGAGATGTCCCCCAGTCTTTTAAAGCATTTACGAGGGGTTTTTTGTGAACGTTAATATCATTTAGAATCTCAATAGCTGCGGCAATTTGTCCACCTAAACGCATATAAGATATCCTTTTTTAGAGCGAATGAGAGTATTAAAGAACATAAAGTAAAACTTATTATAAAATTCAGTACAAGAGTATTGAAAAGTACATTCTATGCGGAATAGTGAAAGAAAAGAATGTAACATTTTAAAAATACTATTGGCTAGTAAAATATTTTTAAATTAGAAAGGATCGTTCAGGCGATGAACCCTTTAATTAGATTTGCAGATAATTCTCCATCTTTAAACATTGATAAACGTAAAGATTGGATAGTGGTATTGCCCTTAGGAGCATATGAACAACATGGTCCACATTTGCCGATGGATACCGATACCATTATTGCAGAAGGATTAGTGGAGCGTATAATGTCTGCTCTTCCTACGAGACTTCCTGTTACACGTATGCCAGTAGAGCCAATTGGTTATTCAATTGAACATGTTTATGATGAAGGAACAAAAACACTCACTTATGCTCAAGCTATAGAACGCTGGTTGGGAATAATAAATAAAATACAGAAAATGGGAATACGTAAGGTTGTGATATTGAATGCACACGGAGGAAATTCCCCTTTGATATCTATTGTTGCTACAGAAGCACGAATTCGTTTTTCGATATTAGTGGTATCTACTAGTTGGTCGAGATTTGCTATTCCCCATAATATTATTTCATATCCAGAAACTGAAATTGGGATACATGGTGGGGAAATAGAAACGAGCCTTATGTTAGCGCTTGCTCCTCATTTGGTAAAAATGGATTTAGCTAAAAATTTTTCTTCGCGACAATCGGAATTTTTACGTGATTTTACATATCTACGTGCGTATGGATCGCATAGTTTTGGGTGGAGTATGCAGGATTTAAATTCTGAAGGAGTTGTAGGTAATGCTCTAGATGCTACCTGCGAAAAAGGAGAGAGTTTGTTATCTTATTTCACAACTTGTTTCATTCAACTTTTTGATGAGGTAAATTCTTTCGATGTCAGCCTATTTGATAAGCATGTTCACAAATAATTTCTAGGTATACAATATGTATTATATTCAATTTTTTGAAATAGCATATTAAGTTTCCTGTCATGAACAGGAAGTGTGCATTCATCCATTGCTGTTTAAAATAGAATATTTCCCTCGATCTAATTTTCCAATAAGGTTTTTACAATCTGGCAAAATATCCCTTAATTATATCATCAAGCGAAAAAATAACTCATATTTGCATGCTTTTATGTACTTTAATTATCTCTTCTAAGGAATTTATTGGGATAGGAGATCAATTTACTGTATTTATTATTTGTTTTACAGGTGTTTTTTGTTTTTTATAGCAACCTGTGGAAGAAATTGAGATTGCTGAGGAGAAGATGATGCGCATATCGGGTAGAAAAGAAAATCAGATGCGAGAAGTATCATTGAAAAGGAATGTTTCTAAATATGCTGAAGGATCTTGTTTGGTAAAGTTTGGCGATACGCATGTGCTAACGACTGCTACACTTGAAGAAAAAGTTCCCATGTGGATCCGTAATTCAAAGCGTGGATGGATAACAGCAGAATATGGAATGTTTCCTCGTTCTACGGGGAGTCGTATGAAACGTGAAGCCGTTAGTGGAAGACAAGGGGGAAGGACCCAAGAAATACAGCGTTTGATAGGTCGCTCTTTGCGTTCAGTCGTCGATCTTGTGGCTTTAGGATCGCATCAAATTATTGTAGACTGTGATGTCATCCAAGCTGATGGAGGAACGCGTACCGCTGCAATTACTGGCGCTTGGATTGCTTTACATGATTGTTTGAAATATATGGAAATACGTGATAGAAAGTTTCGATTATCACAAGTTTTGAAGGGTCATGTGGCCGCGATATCTTGTGGAATATTGTCAGGATATCCTATAGTAGATCTTGATTATGAAGAAGATTCTACGATTGATGTAGATGCCAATTTCGTCATGACCGATTCAGGCAACATAGTAGAAGTGCAAGGTTCTGCAGAAAGGGCTACGTTTTCTCAGGATATTTTTTTTTCTATGATGAATTTGGCAAAGAATAAGATTGACGACCTTATAAATTTACAAAAAGACGTGATATCTAAATGAGGTGTAGTAATCTAAGTGCGTAAATTGATTGAAAAAAAACTTGTCATTGCAAGTCATAATGCAAATAAAATACATGAGATGTACAATCTTATTATGCCTTTGGGTATTATGACGACATCTTCTCTTGAATTGAATTTAATTATTCCAGAAGAAACAGGAAAATCTTTTGAGGAAAATGCGATGATTAAATCATTAAGTGCAGCTATAAATACAGGTATTCCGGCCCTTGCTGATGATTCTGGTCTTGTAGTTGATGCACTTGATGGTGATCCAGGAATCTATAGTGCCAGATGGGCTGAACGCAATAATGGTGAGCGTGATTTTGAGATGGCTATGCAAAAAATAGAGAATGCTCTTATATCTAAATCTGCCAATGATTCCGCCTCGCGTTCTGCGCATTTCATTTCTGTTTTGTCTCTTGCTTGGCCTGATGGTCATGTAGAGAATTTTATTGGAAAAGTGCAGGGAATCATTGTGTGGCCTCCACGTGGTCAATTAGGTTTTGGATATGATCCTATTTTTCAGCCAAATGGTTATGATCGTACTTTTGGCGAGATGACAGAAAAAGAAAAAAATGGAAGTATAGGCGGTATGACACACCCCATATTAAGCGATGACATGCTTTCTCATAGAGCGCGAGCATTCAAGTGTTTTGTCAACAGTTGTTTGTGCTCATAGAAGAAATGAAACATCTCGATTCATATGAAAATGATACAAAAAATCAATCCCCGAGTACTTTAGGGGTTTATATTCATTGGCCGTTCTGCACAAAAAAATGTCCTTACTGTGATTTTAATAGTCATGTTCGGCGGTATAAAGTTGATCAAAGACATTTCGTTCAATCTTTCCTTATAGAAATGCAGTGGATGAGGGAATTGATTGAATCTCGAGTGGTTTCCAGTATTTTTTTTGGTGGAGGAACTCCTTCTCTTATAGATCCTCAAAACATTGCTATTATTATTGATGGTATTGCAAAGCATTGGAATCTGCCCTCAAATGTTGAAATTACTATTGAGGCTAATCCATCTAGTGTAGAGGCGAATAATTTTCGAGGATATAGAAAGGCAGGGGTAAATCGTATTTCTCTAGGTGTACAATCTTTAGAGGAAAAATCCTTAAAGTTTTTAGGTCGTAATCATAACGTTTCTGATGCTATCTCCGCAATATATTTGGCACGTGATATTTTCCCGCGAATATCATTCGATTTAATATATGCCCTCCCAGGACAAACTATGAAACAATGGGAAGTGGAATTGCAAAAAGCTCTTTCTTATGCGGTGGATCATCTTTCTCTTTATCAATTAACAATAGAAAAAAAAACATTGTTTTATCAAATGCATAAAGATGGACACCTCGTTCTTCCTAGTGATAATCTCGCAGCAGATCTTTATAATTTGACTCAAAGCATTACTAGTGAACATGGATTGCATGCATATGAAATATCTAATCATGCTCTTCCGGGGGCTGAAAGTTTGCATAATCTAAATTATTGGCGATATGGTGATTATATTGGAATCGGTCCAGGGGCGCATAGTCGAGTTAAAATTGGTTCTCATCGAATAGCGATGTCTATAGAAAAAAACCCTGAAAATTGGTTAAAAACAGTGAAAGAAAGAGGGCATGCTGTTGTTGAAAAAGAATTTCTGAGCTTTGAACAGCAGGCTGATGAATTATTAATGATGGGTATGAGATTAAGAGAAGGAATAAGTATTAAGGACTGGGAAATGTTAGCAGAGCGTAATCTAGATATTGAATGTGCGAAAGAACTTCAAAGACAAGGTTTTATTGAGAAGATTGAATCTTCAAGGTTACGATGTACACCAAAAGGTATGATGATGCTGGATTCAGTAGTAACACATCTTTCGATGTGAATCTCTTGTTATTTTATATGAATAATTCAAAAGGTAATTTCCTGATAAAAGAAAAAATAAATTTTGATTAACACACGCTCATATTACCTTTCAGTAGTAGCATCTCTTGCTAGTACATTAATATTACTAGCACCTCCTTTTTTAAGGAAAATCGCAAGATGCCATAGAGCGTGTCTCAACCAGTTATTATATCATCAAAAACAAATACCATAAGATATTGTATACAAATAAATTAAGAGTTGAGACGTTTTCTACAAGATGATGCCTATTCTGATATTAACCTTTTAAGCAATTCTACTTCTTTTTTAAGAGTAATATCGGTTTCCAACATCTTTTCCACTTTTCGAACAGCATGGAGAACAGTTGTATGATCTCTATCTCCAAAACGACGGCCTATTTCAGGGAAAGAACGTGGAGTCATGATTTTTGATAGATACATAGCAATTTGACGTGGTCTTACAACAGTGCGGACGCGACGGTTAGATAATAAGTCATTGCGTGATATATTATAATGCTTTGATACCATGCGCTGTATATCCTCAATTCTCATTTTTTTAGTTTCACCGGTATTAACGAGATGTGACAATAATTCATCTACGATTTCTACCGTCAGAACAGGTTCAAAGGAATGTCGGAAAACAATTTGATTAAATGCTCCATCTAATTCGCGTCCACTGGTTGTTACAGTGCGAGCAACGTGCATAAGAACTTCATCATTAATGATAAGCTTAGGATCTTCTTTTTGGGATATTGAAAGGCGATTTTTAAGGATAGAAAAGCGCATTTCATAATCATGAGAGCCTAACGGTACAGCTACACCTCCTTGGAGACGAGAGCGGATACGTGGATCGAGAGATTCTAGTTCAGAAGGGGGGCGATCAGCCGCCGCTACGACTTGTTTAGCGCTATCTAAAAGGGAATTGAGTAAGTGACAGAACTCATGTTGAATGAGTTTCCCTTGTAAGAATTGCATGTCGTCAATTAATAGTAAATCTATGTTGCGCAGACTATCCTTAAGATTGAGAGCGTAGTTATCACGTATAGCGCTAGCAAACCTCCACATGAAATATTCAGCTGTTAAATAGACTACGCGAAGATTTGGTTGTTTTTTGATAGCTGCATTGGCCACAGCTTGTAAAAGATGTGTTTTGCCAAGTCCTACAGAAGCATGAATAAATAGAGGGTTTATCCTGACTGTAGTGTAACCGTTAGAATCGAGTTCTGCGATGTTCTTAGCTGCTGTGAGTGCAACACGATTAGATGGTCCTTCTATGAAAGTAGAAAACACAAATCGATTATCTAAAGGTGATCCAAATATAGGATTGGTAGTTTGTTTCCCTGTTGGGAAGTTGCCTTTCCCTGTATTTGGATTGATTGAAGATGGTTTGGTGGAAGCATGAGAATGAGAGGCGACAAGCTGTTCTGTGGGGACTAATGCAACAGATCTTACAAGAATCTCCACTCCTTGGATGTTGCTGCTCTCTTCCTGAAAAAGTCTTGTGATAGTTTCAAGGTAACGATTTTTGATCCAAGCTTTCAAAAAATTAGTCGGGACAGACAAGTGTACGATATTATGAGAAACCGAGTGAAATTTAAGTCTCTGAAACCAGCTAGCGTATACATCTGGACCCACCTGATTCTTGAGACGAGATGATACGGTTGTAAAAAAAGATTCGCACTTTATTGCGAGGCATCTCGTATCATTATCCGTTTGTGGAATTTTTGCGGCCATTTCATCATTTTCTTGAATACAAGCAGATATTCCTCTTAATTGCATTTTTATGCCTTCCATCCCAATATAATTCCAACAGAAAATAAAGTGTCTTTTAGACTAATATCTCCAACTTTTCTGATCTCGATTGTTTACTATTTAGGCAGGAACGGGCGACAAGATCAATAAGCATTTTTTCGGCAACGAGATTTTCGGGGATTGACTTTTAAAGAGATATTTTATGAGTGCTGATGTCAAAGAAAGAATCGCTTTTGAATCAATGAGATTCGAAAATTTGATTCTTTGTATTTTTTTAAAATAAATTTTATATTCATTCAAATGAAAGGGCTTGGTTCTTAATTTACTTATCATGATTCGTATTTTAAAAAATAATCTTATCGTGAAGGGTTATATTGGAGATAATTTTACGAATCGATTGCTGTTATCTGTTTGTTTTTTATGTTGTTGATTAGCACCAATATTAGAGTAATTTTTGACACAATAAAGCGAAAAATTTTTATACTAGATAAAAAAAAAGGATCACCAATCAACTTATTGGGGATCCTTTGGTATAACTTTACGATATGTAGGATACTACAATCTCATATCATGCAGATGTCATCAAATTCTTCAAACGTTTAGATAATCGAGAAACTGTGCGAGAGGCTGTATTTCCGTGGAATACTCCCTTACTTTTAGCCTTTTGTATAACAGATTCTGCTTTTCTACACGCCTCCGTCGCTGCCCCAATTTCTCCAAAAGAAATTGCTTCATTTGCACGACGCATGAAGGAGCGGACAGAAGAACGTCTACTCTTATTAACTAACGTGCGACGAGCAATTTTGCGAACCATCTTTTTAGCAGATTCCTTATTAGCCATTAAGTACCTTTCGTCAGAAATATCATACCCTATAGGAGTATGGAACAACAATATACAGAATACAAATTCACTCTAAACAGCTGTAAATCAAACAAGTAAACAGTCAATTTACAATAACTATAGAATTCTTTGTCGTCAATATTAAAAACAAGTGGTTACATGGATATCTATTCATTTTTGACAATATGTACAGTAGAAAGTGGATCTTCCTGCTTGGACGATGCGATTTATTGTCTGTCCGCAGTTTGATAGACAGGGTTCCCCAGCTTTGCCGTATACGGATAATGCATTTTGGAAAGAACCTGTTGAACCGTCTACGTGTACATAGTCACGTAGAGAAGAGCCTCCAGCATTGATAGCATCAATAAGAACTGTTTTAATTTCTTGAATTAGTATAGAAATTAGATCTTTGGAATCCTCATGTTTTTGTACAAGGCTTTTGGTACTTCGTATAGGAGAGAGTTTAGCGCGCCATAATGCTTCGCATACATAAATATTCCCCAGTCCAGCGACTATTTTTTGGTTAAGGAGAGCATTTTTGAGATTGTTATTTCTTTTATGAAAATGATAGGCTAAATATGAAGCATTGAATTTTTTATCTGTTGGCTCTGGACCGAGTTCTCTTAAATAAGGATGTTGGTGTTTGAGACTCGTTTCTACTAGATCCATAAATCCAAAACGACGAGGATCGTTATAAATGATACGATATTTTTTTGTTTTCGTATCGTCTGTGAGATCAATAGTAACATGATTATGTCGAGGATCTTTGGTTGGTTTTGTACAAGAGCTTATTGACTCAGAGCGTTCAATGGTAAAAGATCCTGTCATTCCTAGATGTACAATTATTGATAGATTGTCTTCAAGCTCAAAGAGCAAATATTTTGCACGTCGGGAAATGTTGATGATTTTTTTTCCTAGTACGGTCGAAGAAAAATTAGGGGGAAAATCAAAGCGTAGATTTTTTCGATGTAAACATACGTTCGTTAATATCATGTTGTTCATGATCGGTGTAAGGTTGCGTCGAATGATTTCTACTTCTGGTAATTCAGGCATAATGTAATTCTTTAATTTGTATTTTTCATAGGATCAATATCCTAGACTTGATTATAAGAAGAATTTGTGACAATTGGTATTAAATTCATGGCGATAAGAAGTAATTATGTTGATTTCTTCTTTTAGAAAGGTCTTGAGCAGGGATTAATAGGTATGATAAAAGGCCGTTTTGATTCTGATAAAAATATGAAAACTTCTTATGGATTTCGCGAGGTTCCAGAAGAAGAAAAACAAAACATGGTGAATCATGTTTTTTCTAGAGTGTCGCATCGGTATGATGTCATGAATGACTTTATGTCTTTTGGATTACATAGGTTTTGGAAGGACGCAATGGTGACCGCTCTCAACCCTAAAAAGTCTAAGGATTATCGTGTTTTAGATGTTGCTGGTGGTACAGGCGATGTTGCCTTTCGTATCGCCGAGGCTTCAAAGAATAAAGCTCAGATTGTAGTAGCAGATATTAATAGCGAAATGCTATCTGTTGGAAAAGAGCGTGCTTTTAAAGAAAACTTACAGGATTCTATTACTTTTGTTGAGGCTAACGCCGAAAGTCTGCCTTTTAAGACGGGAAGTTTTGATGCGTGTACGTTGGCTTTTGGTATTCGTAATATGCCACATATCGCATTAGTTCTTCAAGAAGTATATCGTATATTAAAATATGGGGGACGACTTCTTATATTGGAGTTCTCTGAAGTACAAGGTCCAATTTTCAAGAAGTTGTATGATATGTGGTCGTTCAATGTTATTCCTCAATTAGGCAAATTAATAGCAGGTGATGAAGAGCCATATCAATACTTGGTCGAATCCATTCGAAGATTTCCGAATCAAAAAGATTTTTCTACAATCATTTCTGCGGAGGGCTTTTCTAATGTGTCATTTACAAACTATACCAATGGTATTGTAGCGCTCCATTCTGGGTGGAAATTGGAGAATGCAGGGAGTGTTATTTGAGAGAATATTGTGAACTTTTTCGCGTAGGATGGATACTTATACGAGAGGGCGTGATTGCATCTTTCCCCTCTGAAAGATTGCCCTCTATAATCGTTTTCTGGAAAAAAATAACATCCATATTTGTGCCTCGAAATATCAGAAAATGTCAGAGAAGTGATCGTTTAGCGCGTGCTATGGATCGTCTTGGGCCTTCATATGTTAAAATGGGGCAGTTTTTAGCGACGCGACCGGATCTTATTGGGAAAAAATTATCCGAAGATCTTTCTCTTTTACAGGATAAGATGGTTTTTTTTTCTACAGATACTGCTAGACTTTGTGTGTCCAGCGCTTTGAAGTCTCCAATTGAAACATTGTACAGCGAATTTCATGATCCTGTTGCCGCAGCTTCTATCGCGCAGGTTCATCCAGCGATTGTCCATGATATTAATGGATATCGAAAAGTGGCCGTAAAAGTTATACGCCCTGGTATAAGACAGCGTTTTTATCGTGATATCCAAGTTATGTATTTGATTGCACGTATACAAGAAAAATTATTTCCTTCAATGCGGAGATTGCGTTTTTCAGCAGTAGTACATACTTTGGAACAAGTGGTGAAAATGGAGATGGATTTACGACTTGAAGCAGCAGCTTTTTCGGAAATGGCTGATAATATAGGTAAAGACCATGGATTCCGTGTTCCAAAGATTGATTGGGATCGAACAGAACGTGATGTAGTCACTATGGAATGGATTGATGGAATAAAAATATCAGATACGGAGAAATTACGTTCTTGTGGGCATGATTTAGAGCGTTTGTCTGTCATGCTTGTACAATCTTTTCTATTGCATACATTGCGGGATGGTTTTTTCCACGCTGATTTACATCCTGGAAATTTATTCGTTGATTCGAAGGGTTGTATTGTAGCCGTGGACATGGGGATTACAGGGAGATTAAGCAAGAGGGAACGGCGTTTTCTTGCTGAAATATTATATGGTTTTATTTCGCGTGATTATCAGCGTGTAGCAGATGTGCATTTTGAGGCAGGTTATGTGCCAAGTCATCACAATCCTGCTTCTTTTGCGCAGGCAATACGGGCTATAGGTGAGCCAATTCATGGACAGTCCTCTCATGTGATTTCTATGGGGAAATTACTGACCATGCTTTTTGAGATAACAGAGTTGTTTGATATGATGACGCGTCCTGAATTGGTTATGCTTCAGAAAACTATGGTTGTTGTTGAAGGAGTAGCACGTATGCTTAATCCATATTTCAATATGTGGACATCGTCTGAGCCTATTGTTGAAGAATGGATTCGGGATAATATTGGGCCTAAGCGTTACATGACTGATTTTCAAGATGGCCTTAAAAATGCTTTTCGGTTTGTGCAGGCAGTTCCTCAACTCTCTGCTCCAGTGGAAAATATTTTTAAATCAATGATAGAATCATCAAAAAGAGATAGTTCTCCGGACTTTTCGAAAAAAGAATTCTCCCGTTATGCGTATGGCTTTCTAGAAAAATTAGTTTTATGGAGTATTCTCGGATCCTTGATTTATATTATTTATATCATGGGATAGGATTTGTTCGTGAATATTATTGGAAAAAGAATTGTTTTAATTATGTGTGGCAGCGTTGCGATTTATAAAAGCTTAGATCTCATTCGGCGGCTGCAGGAAAAGGGAGCTATTGTGATCCCTGTTATGACCAATTCAGCAAAAAAATTTATAACTCCATTGATGGTGGGTGCTGTATCTAATAGCCGTGTGTGCATGGATTTATTCTCTGATGAAGAGGGTAATGATAGAAATCATATTAAAGTAGCAAGTGATTGCGATCTATTTATAGTGGCGCCTGCATCTGCTAATTTCATTGCTCGTATAGCGCATGGAATGGTATCTGATATGGCATCTGCCATTTTATTGGCTAGAGGAGATCAGCCGGTTATTTTAGCTTCTGCTATGAATTTTATGATGTGGGATAAGGCTGTTACAAAGCGTAATGTCAAAATTTTACAGAAAGATGGATATTATTTTGTAGGCCCTGAGAATGGTGCAATGGCTGAAAGTAATGGTTGCGGAATAGGTAGGATGTCGGAACCATGTGATATCATTAGGTTTATAATATCGTTGTTGTGTAGAGACAAAAAACTTCCTTTGAGAGGGAAACGTGCTGTAGTCACTTCAGGTCCGACATATGAACCACTAGATCCCATGCGCTATATTGCAAATCGTTCTTCAGGGCGACAAGGGCATGCAATTGCTGAATCTCTTGCATGTTTAGGGGCGGAAGTAATATTGATATCTGGTCCTGTTTCGCTTGATGATCCTTCAAATGTTACAACCATTCATGTTGAGCAAGCAGGTGATATGTTGCAAGAGGTTTTGAAAACGCTACCTGTGGATATAGCGGTGATGGTGTCTGCGGTGTCAGATTGGAGATTTTCTGAGATTTTAGAGGAAAAAATAAAACGAAAAGATATCGGAGGAAGGGGTATGAGAATAGACCTTAAAGAGAATCCCGATATACTTAAAGTTATAGGACATCATAAATGTCGTCCGTCTATTGTTATAGGATTTGCTGCTGAGACAAAAAGTGTTATAGATAATGCTCGGGAAAAGCTTTTATACAAAGGTGCGGATTTTATTGTATCAAATTGTATTTCTCCACAAACTGGATTTGTGGGGAAAGATCGTAATAAAGTAACTATTGTATCACCAGATAAAATAGATGAATGGCCTGAACTATTAAAAACAGAAGTGGCAGATAAATTATGCCATTTGATTATCGAGCATTTTGCTATGGTTTAAGAGAGAATTTTAGGGTGTTGTATAAATCGTCTTTCTATGGCAATTTATTGCGTGGTATATTTTTCTCTATGATGAGCGGATATCATTATAATTTTTTTATTCTTTCCTTATTTATGTTATATCTTGAAAATTTTGGATGCTGTTACTATATTAGAGTTGTGGATGCCTTATAGGATCTACGTCTCTTATCCTTGATAATTTAAGAGGGATAAGATGATATTTAGTAATATTGTCGCTTCATAAGGAGGACGTTATGCGTTTAGATGTTTCCCGTATTTATAATTCTGCAGTTGGATATGATGCTGTTCTTTCGATGTTAGGTGATTTAGGTTCTCCTAGCCAGTCTTCTGCTTATCCCCCTTACGATATAGAGCGTACGAGTGATAATGCATATAGAATAACAGTCGCTGTGGCTGGATTTGATTTTTCTGAACTCACTATAGAGGTTGATTCCGGAATTTTAATGGTTAGAGGAGAAAAGAAATCAGAAGAAAAAGAAACAGTGGAATATTTGCATCGCGGCATAGCAAAGCGTGCTTTTGAACACCGTTTTAAGCTCGCAGATTTCGTGGAAGTGGTATCTGCGTCCTTGGAAAATGGACTTTTATATCTAGGGTTATTGCGTAGTGTTCCAGAAAAAATGAAACCGCGTCGTATTGAAATTTCGCAGCCTTCTAAAGAATCTGCAAAAATGATCGAAGGTAAAAAACAATCAGTCGCCGCATGATTTTTCAGTAATTTATTTGTGGCTAAAATATACAAGAAGAAATGATGATTTCGGTCATCGTTTCTTCTTATTAGTTTCTAAAATGCGAAATTTCGATCACTTTTAGCACGGTTGAAGTATTCAATAATGTATTTATAGTCAGAAGATAGTAAGGGTAGAGGAATGCATCTGACAAAGCGAACTGATTATGGAATACGTGTTTTGATGTATTGTGCTGTTCATAAGAATTCTCCTAACCGGATATCTCATATTGCTGAATCTTGTGGTATATCGGAGCTCTTTTTATTTAAGGTTTTGCAGCCTCTTACAAAAGCGGGAATCATTGATACTGTGCGAGGAAGAAATGGAGGAGTGCGTCTTTGTCGACCGGCAGATCAAATCACTATTTTAGATGTTGTGAAAGCGACAGAAGAATCTTTTCGTATAGCAGAGTGTTTTGAAGGTCGTAATGTTGATTGTCCTTTGATTGGAAATTGTGAGTTGAATGTTGTTCTCCAGAAAGCGCTTGATGCTTTTTTTAATGTATTATCTCAATATTCTATCGAGTGTTTAATAGATGGGCGTTTTCATTTTGAAAAATTTTTTAATGCAGGTGCTGCTATCTGAAGTGAAAAATGTAGGCTATGGTTTTTTAGTTTAATTCTTTAAATTATTTTAAAATCTACTCGAGCATAAATTATTTTTTTCATAAGATCTCAAAGGATTTTCAAAGAGATCAAAAGATTATACGCTTCATAGAAAGTTTTATAAATTTATAGATAATACATATAAGTTATTGATTATAAGATTTTTTTATAATTATATTGTGATAATTAAATTTTTTTTAGGATATATTGGGGAACGTTTGAACGTTACTTTTACACTATAAAAGTTTGATATTTACATGATTAAATTTCAAATTTAGAATATAAAATTCTGTTTTATTCATGTCGTATTATTTGACTTGAATGTTAAAGTCATTGTTTATTTTTGTACAAAACAAGCTCATCCAAGCTATTGTGGGAGATTAAACTTTGGTTTCATTGGAATCCTCTTTAGAGGAAGTAGTGCGTTCTCGTGTTGTTGTCCTGCTATTACAGTCAGTTTCTGGCCCATATGTGTATTCGGTTCCTTGTGGAATGGGGTTAGAATTAGGGTCTATCGTACGGGTTCCTCTTAGATCGCGGACTGTTCTCGGAATAGTGTGGCATGATTCAGAACAAGAACAAAATATTGCTCATTTGAAATTACGTCCTGTCGAATATGTTTTTGATTGTCCTCCATTGTCGGGACAGATATGTGAATTTATAAAATGGGTTGCAAAATATACATTTTCTTCGGTAGGATTAGTTGCACGCATGGTTGTTTCTGCTCTTTCGGAAACAGAAAAAATGGAAGAAAAAATTCAGTTCACCGGAGTTCTTCCCCGAATTAATACGGAAAAGCGTCTCCGAGTATTGAACGAAATAAAAGATGGATCAATCTGGCGGACAAAGGATTTAATATGCGTTGCTCAGGTATCTTATCACGTGATTAATGGATTGAAGGAACAGGGCGTTATCAAACAAATGTTTGATGTTATTTCTCCTGTTGTTGATCCGCCAAATATACATTTTTCTGCGCCGCGATTAGAAAAAAATCAAAAAGATGCGCTTGAGCAGATTATACCTTTGTGTGCGAATGGTTTTTCTGTTTCACTGATTAGTGGAGTCACAGGTTCTGGGAAAACAGAGGTTTATTTAGAGATTGTCGCTGCTACCTTACGCCTAGGGAAGCAGGTGTTGATTTTATTGCCGGAGATTTCTCTCACATCAGCTATTTTAGAGCGTTTTCACAAGCGTTTTGGTGTCAAACCTGCTGAATGGCGCTCTTCTCTTTCTTCCAGTATGCGTGAAAAAATTTGGAGGCAAATAGCGCGAGGAACTATATCTGTAGTCGTTGGGGTGAGATCTGCTTTATTTCTCCCATTTAAAAAATTAGGTCTCATTGTAATAGATGAGGAGCATGATGTTTCGTATAAGCAGGAAGAAGGGGTTTTGTATAATGCACGCGATATGTCGATTGTGCGTGGGAAGATTGAATCTTTCCCTGTAGTTCTTGTGTCAGCGACTCCATCTATAGAGAGTCGAGTCAACGGTATGAATGGGCGGTATCGTTTTGTTCATTTGTCTACGAGATATCGTAACAGTTCTTTGCCTCATTTGCGAGTAATTGACATGAGGAGTCAGGCAGTAGAGCAAGGAAGATTTCTTTCGGTAGAAATGATTGATCATATAAAGAATACTTTAGAAAGGGATGAACAAACATTACTTTTTTTAAATCGTAGGGGGTATGCGCCCTTGACGTTATGTCGTGTATGTGGTCATAGGATCAAATGTCCTTATTGTTCTTGCTGGCTGGTAGAGCATCGTTCTAAGAAAAAATTATATTGTCATCAATGTGGTTACGTTGCGATTTGTTCGCAATCCTGTGTTGCTTGTGGCTCTTCTGGGCAAATGATCTCTTGTGGTCCTGGGGTAGAGCGCATTGCTGAGGAAGTTCATGATTATTTCCCTATGGCGAGAATTTCTATTCTATCTTCGGATGTAGAGGGAGGAGTTGATAAATTGCGATTGCAGTTAGAAGCGATTGCTAAAGGAGAAATCGACATTGTTATTGGGACACAATTAGTTGCTAAAGGTCATAATTTCCCGCGTATGTCTTTAGTCGGGGTGGTCGATGGTGATTTAGGTCTTGCTAATGCGGATTTGCGATCTTCTGAAAGAACTTTTCAATTATTATCACAGGTGACAGGTCGCGCTGGTCGTTTCGGTCTTAAGAGTACTGGGCTAATTCAGGTTTATCAACCCGAGCATCCAGTTATAAAAGCATTAGTTTCGGGAGATGCCGATTCTTTTTATGAGTCTGAAATTCTTTCAAGGAAAGAAGTAAGCTTACCTCCATTTGGACGTTTAGCTGCGGTGATTGTTTTTGGGAAGAAATGCCAAGAAGTAGAGAAATATGCATATATTTTAAAAGAAAATGCCCCGATATCATCTGATATTATGATTTTTGGGCCTGCAGAATCTCCATTGTTTATGGTGCGAGGTAATTATCGTTTCCGCCTTTTAATTCATGGTAAGCGTAATTCTAATTTGCAAAGTTTTTTTGCCTATATGTGTGCTAATGCCCCTAAAAGATCACATTCGTTGCGTGTACAATTTGATATGGATCCACAAAATTTTTTGTAACTTTTTGCGTGAATTAGGTGCTCAATAAAAAAATATGATAATTTGATGCTGTATTATATAGAGTATCGTTTAGTGTTTATGAGCGTAAACTTATCATGGATTTTTATTGTTTATATGCTATAGAGGTAGAGGTATTTCGATCGTATTATTTAAATTTGATGTGGTCGGTAATACAAATAAGATAGACTATTTCTGATATTTCGTATAATAGTGTAGTCGTAAGATGTGTTTATGTATTTTTTTGTTGTTTTTATTCGTAAGAGGAATAGTTTATATCGGTGTTATTTAAGTTAGTATTTTAGTTTTATATTATTATTGAGTTGGGTTTTTTGTTTCCCAGGTAGAATTTAGATTTATTAAGTTATTGAATCCTATGTTTTGTAAGGGATTAGATTAGGTGTCTCATTCATTTGATATTTTTGCTGATATTTCTGGTAGGTATTCCCATTCCTTGTATGGTGTGTCTAGTGAAGCGGGTGTTTTAGATGTTGTATCAGATGATATATCGCGTTTAGATGCGTTGCTTGCGGAATCTTCGGATTTTAGCTTTTTCATTCACAATCCTGTTTTTTCTATGAAAGATCGGCAACTTGTTGTAGATGATTTGGTAAAAACAACCAATTTTTGTGTTGTTACGGAAAATTTTCTGCGTGTTTTAATATCTAATGGAAGGTTGTCAATTTTACCTGCGATCATAAAATCTTTTCGTGTGGTTTGTATGTATTATCGCAATCAAGTAATGGCTTATGTCAGGACGTTTAGTTGTTTATCTTTGCAGCAACAGAATCAGTTAAGGGATTGTTTGGAAAAGATGGTTGGGCAAAGTGTTATACTGGATATAGTAAAAGATTTTAGGCTTATGGGTGGTTTTATTGTGGAGATTGGTTCATATCAAATTGATGCATCTTTGCATACGAAATTAGTAAAGCTTGGTTTTATGTTGAAAGAGGTTGATTAATGGATATCCATGCTGCAGAAATTTCTGATATTCTAAGAAAAAGAATTAAAGATTTTAGCAATGATTCTGAATTTTCTGAGATAGGGAATGTCATTTCTATTGGAGATGGTATTGCGCGCGTTTATGGCCTAAATAATATTAAGGCTGGGGAAATGGTGCAGTTTTCCCATGGGGTTTATGGGATGGCATTGAATTTGGAAGTCGATAACGTTGGTGTTGTAATCTTAGGTTCTTACAAAGAAATTTCCGAAGGAGATATTGTAAAGCGTACCGGTCGTGTTGTTGACGTTCCAGTTGGTTCGGAATTACTGGGTCGTGTTGTAGATGCCCTTGGTAATCCGATTGATGGTAAAGGTCCGATTGAGTGCAAAAAAAGATCATGTATTGAGGCAAATGCACCAGGGATTATACAACGTCAGTCTGTTTGTGAGCCGTTATCAACGGGGATTAAAGCAATTGATGCTCTCATCCCTATAGGTCGTGGTCAGCGTGAATTAATAATTGGTGACCGAAAAACTGGGAAAACATCAATTATTTTGGATGCTTTTTTAAATCAACAGTCTGCGCATGAAAAAGGATCAAATAAGGACCAAGTCTATTGTATTTATGTTGCGATTGGACAGAAGTGTTCTTCAGTTGCTCGTTTTGTTAAAGAATTGGAAGAGCGAGGTGCACTAAGTTATTCTATTGTAGTTGTGGCATCTGCTTCTGATCCAGTCCCAATGCAGTTTTTAGCGCCTTTTACGGGCTGTACCATGGGTGAATATTTTCGTGATAATGGTAAGCATGCTTTGATTGCATATGATGATTTATACAAACACGCAATTGCTTATCGTCAAATATCTCTTCTATTGAGGCGTCCACCTGGTAGAGAGGCTTATCCAGGGGATGTTTTTTATTTGCACTCTCGTTTATTAGAAAGAGCGGCAAAAATGTCAGACGCAATGGGAGCAGGTTCTTTGACGGCATTACCTGTGATAGAGACACAAGTTAATGATGTCTCCGCTTATATTCCAACTAATGTTATATCTATTACAGATGGGCAAATTTTTCTAGAAACGGAACTATTTCATAGGGGTATTCGGCCTGCTATTAATATTGGATTATCAGTTTCGCGTGTTGGATCTTCTGCTCAGGTTAAAGCTATGAAGCAAGTATCAGGTGCCGTGAAAGGAAATTTAGCTCAATATCGTGAAATGTTGTCTTTTGCCAAATTCGCTTCTGACCTTGATGCTTCTACCCAAAAATTTTTGAGTAAAGGGGAAAGATTAGCAGAAATGTTAAAACAACCACAGTTTTCTCCATTAGCGATGGAAGAGCAGGTGGTTATGATATTTGCTGCTATAAATGGATACCTTGATGAGATTGAGGTATCGCAGATAAGTAAGTTTGAGAAAGAGTTTTTATCTCAGATACGAGCTTCATCTAAAGGTATTTTGGAAGATATCAGACAACAAAAAGTCTTAACTGATGAGATCCGGAATAATCTAATAAATGAAATAGAAGCATTCTTAAAATATTTTAACTGAAATTTGGATAAAATCAGATAATGGCCTCGCTAAAAGAGTTAAAAAATCGCATACACTCTGTGAAAGAGACACAGAAAATAACTGAGTCTATGCAATTGATTTCAGTCAATAAGTTGCGTCGGGTGCAAGAATCTATAAATAATGCTTCTTTATATCAATCCCGGATAAAAGAATTTTTTATGCAATGCATTGCTGACCATCCTGATCAGGGATTTTTTTCTCCATTTATAAAAGGAACAGGGCGGGATAATGTATATCTTCTCGTTGTTTGTACATCAGAAAAAGGGTTGTGTGGAGGTTTTAACTCTCAGATTATTCGTTTTGCTCGAGATCGTATTAGAGAATTTATTCAAGACAATAAGAAGATCAAGATCTTTATCATAGGTCGAAAAGGATATGAGGGATTGTATGCAGAATTTTCCTCTATGATCATTGATAATATAGAATTGTCGTCTAAAAAAGAAATAGATTTTGTTAAAGCGGGTGGTATTGCGCATCAGATTATGTCTCTTTTTACAAGTGATGTCTTTGATCAGTGTTTTTTTATACATTCGGAATTTAAATCAATTATGCAGCAGATTCCGAGAATGTCGAAGATAATTCCATTAAGTTTAGATCAGAGATCAAAAGATCAACAAGAAGAAAATATGTTGGTTTATCGTTATGAACCTACGCACCATTCAGTGATTGAAAAAATTGTATTGCAGAGTATTTCATCGCAGATATTTTGGATTATTTTAGAGAATAAAGCGAGTGAATTAGGTGCGAGGGTTACTGCTATGGATAATGCTACTCGTAATGCTGGTCAGATGGTTGATACTTTGGTTTTATCATATAATCGTCAGCGTCAAATGCGGATCACTACTGAGCTTATTGAGATAATTGCAGGCGCGGAAGCGGTGTAAGAAATGGGGGAAAGAGAGAATAGTTTTATGATTACTGAAGCCAAGACTCAGAATGTTGGGAAAATACAACAGATTATGGGAGCTGTTGTGGATGTTGTTTTTGTGGATTCCTTGCCGCCAATTTTTGGATCTTTGGAAACAAGCAAAAAAGATTCTCGTGTTGTATTTGAAGTAGTTCAACATTTGGGAGAAAAGACAGTTCGATGTATTGCTATGAATAGAACTGATGGTTTGAGTAGAGGGGATCTTATCATTGATATTGGCACGCAAATTACAGTTCCTGTTGGAGAGGCTACTTTGGGTCGTATTATGAATGTAATTGGAGAGCCTGTTGATAATCAAGGCGCTATTTTATCTTCAGAGAAGCGTGCTATCCACCAGCCGTCTCCTCTTTATACAGAGCAATCTACAGATGCTAGTATTCTTACAACAGGTATTAAAGTTATAGATCTCATTTCTCCTTATCAAAAAGGGGGAAAAATAGGGCTATTTGGTGGTGCAGGTGTTGGAAAAACAGTTTTAATTATGGAATTAATCAATAATGTTGCGAAAGCGCATGGTGGTTATTCGGTTTTTGCTGGTGTAGGTGAGCGTACTCGTGAAGGAAATGATTTGTATCACGAGATGATTGATTCCAACGTAAATATTGATCCAAGCAAGAATAATGGCTCTGCGGTAGGATCTAAGTGTTCTTTAGTTTATGGTCAGATGAATGAGCCTCCGGGTGCCCGTGCTCGAGTTGCTTTGACGGGATTGACGGTTGCTGAGCATTTTCGGGATCAAGGACAGGATGTTCTTTTTTTTGTAGATAATATTTTTCGATTTACGCAGGCAAATTCAGAGATTTCAGTTTTGTTAGGGCGTATACCTTCAGCAGTAGGATACCAGTCTACTCTTGCTGCAGAAATGGGAGAATTGCAAGAGCGTATTACAACGACTTTGACGGGCTCTATTACTTCTGTGCAAGCTATTTATGTTCCTGCAGATGATTTAACAGATCCAGCTCCTGCCGCGTCCTTTACACACCTTGATGCTACAACTGTTTTATCACGTCAGATATCGGAAAAAGGAATTTATCCAGCTATTGATCCACTTGATTCAAATTCGAGTATTTTAGAAATAGATATTGTGGGAGAAGAGCATTATACGGTCGCACGTAGGGTTCAAGAGATCTTACAACGTTATAAATCCTTACAAGATATTATTGCAATTCTTGGTATGGATGAACTGTCAGAAGAAGATAAATTAGTTGTTTCTCGTGCACGTAAGATAGAACGCTTTATGTCACAACCATTTCATGTCGCTGAGTCTTTTACAGGTTTGCCAGGTAAATTTGTTTCGTTAGAAGAGACAATTAGAGGATTTAAAGGATTACTACAAGGTGATTATGATCATTTACCAGAACTTGCATTTTATATGGTAGGATCAATAGATGAGGCTGTACAAAAGGCTAAGGAAATTTAATTTTTTAGATTTTATATAGGATATTATGTCTTTAAACGCTTTGCATTTTGAATTAGCTTCGCCAGAAAAATGTTTTTTTTCTGGCGAGGTTGAGTCTGTTATACTTCCTGCTGAATCTGGTGAGATGACAGTTTTCGTCAATCACGATTCTGTTTTGACTACAATAAAACCTGGAATTATTACGGTGGGTCTTTCCTTTGAAGATGTTCATCGTTATGTCGTACTAGGAGGAGTTTGTGGTATTGTGTCATCGCGCTGCACGGTTTTAAGTGAGACTATCTTGTTGATAGATGGATCTTGTCTTACAATATTAGAGGGTCGGATAGACGAGGTTCGTTCTTCTCTTGATAATATCTATGATGTAGATCAAAGATCTCAAATGGAACAGTTTTTAACAGATTTATCTTATTTGCATGGTAAACTTCAGTGAAGTTTATCTTTGTATAATTTGAAATACGTTTAATTTTACGTATTCTACCAAATTTTTTTCAATATAGAGTATTCCATTTTTGTGTTATTATTTTGATATGTTTGTGGTTTCCCGGGAAAGTGCTTTTTAATCGAGAGGACGTTCTTGAGATGATATCGCAATTTTTTTGATGTATAATTTTAATATTTTTTTTCTATAATATTAAAAGTGTTTTTCAAATTATAAATTGACCCGATCTTTCTATAAAAATGATCTTAAACATATTTGTTTTCACGGGGAAAATAAATTCACTCAATGGTACGGATGGTCGGAGTCGAACCGACACTTTGTCACCAAAAACGGATTTTGAATCCGTCGCGTCTACCAATTCCGCCACACCCGCAGATACTTTATACATTATCCGACATAATTGAATTTTTTCAAAGCAATAAATTTCATCTATATGTATTTCCCAGTACTTTTTCAGTGTAGATCATTTTTGCTATCTTTACAATCATTTGTATATCTTTATTAAATTAATTATACTGGGAGAGCGGATAAGGTAATTTATTTCTCAGGGAAACGAGTATGTATGTGAATTGAAATTAAAGCATTGACTTTCATATTTTATATCGCGATTTTTTTGAGCAAATGAGGTTTTGGAAATGATCTTTATTATTCGGACTTTTGTTTTAGATCAGATAATAGAAGAAAGAGATTCTTAATGACAAATGTAGTGGTAGTCGGCTTGCAATGGGGTGATGAGGGAAAAGGCAAGATTGTTGACTGGCTTTCAGAAAAATCTGATGTAATTGTGAGATTTCAAGGAGGCAACAATGCTGGTCATACTTTAAAAATTAATGGTGTTATTTATAAGTTATCTCTTCTTCCTTCGGGGATAGTGCGTCCAGATAAGATGTCTATTATAGGCAGTGGTGTGGTGATAGATCCGCATTCTTTTGTATCTGAAATTTCAAATTTAGCAAATCAAGGAATTTGTGTTACCCCTAATAATTTACGTATCGCTAACAATGCATCTCTCATATTATCTGTTCATCGAGATCTTGATATGTTGCGAGAAGGTGTTGTTTCCTGTTATGGCACTCGTATTGGAACTACACAAAGAGGTATCGGACCAGCTTATGAGGATAGAGTTGGACGACGTGCTATTCGTGTGATGGATCTCACTGATATGGAGAATGTTTCAGGAAAAATTGAACGATTATTATTGCACCATAATGCATTGAGACGTTATTTCGGTGAAAAAGAAGTTTTGTGTGAAACTATATTAAAAGAGTTGATGTACGCAAGAGAAAAAATTCTTCCTTTTATGGATATTATATGGTCTTTTCTTGCGCGTGAATGTCGTAAAGGAGCGCGTATTCTTTTTGAAGGAGCGCAAGGTTTTTTGTTGGATAATGATTATGGAACCTATCCTTTTGTTACATCCTCCAATACAATAGCTGCACAGGCGGCTATTGGATCTGGAATAGCTCCGGATTCTTTAGGGTATATTCTTGGAGTAGTTAAAGCTTATACAACACGTGTTGGCGAAGGACCTTTCCCTACTGAATTAAAAAATGAAACTGGTTGTTTTTTAAAAGAAGTTGGCAAAGAATTTGGGACAGTAACCAACCGACAACGTCGTTGTGGTTGGTTAGATTTGGTGTCAGTACGTCGATCTGTTATTATTAACGGGATTAAAGGGATAGCATTAACAAAACTTGACGTTCTTGATGGCCTTGATGAATTGAAAATTTGTGTGGGATATCAGATAGATGGTTGTAAAGTAGATTGTTTGTCGGAAGATTATTTATTTCATGATCGTTTTGAGCCTATATATATAGTATTAGATGGATGGAAGAAATCTACTGTTGGTATGCGTGTATTTTCTGATCTTCCTAAAGAAGCAAAGGATTATATACGTAAAATAGAGGAATTATTGGGAGTGCCTGTAGCTTTGTTATCTGTTGGTCCAGAAAGAGAAAATACTCTGATTATCTCTAACCCATTTGATAATTAGAATTTTTAGTATTGATTTATTTTGTAGTTGATACATTGAGATAGTAGAAATGTGATAAATGGTGGATTTTGTATTAGTAATTCAACGTGCTGTAGATAATTTGTCTGAGAATACTCCCGAAATGCGTTCTCATATATATGAACACGCTCGGCATGCGGTTTCTCGACGTTTAGAAGCTATGACACCGCGTCCTCCTAAAGAAATATTAGAACGTCAACTTAGTAAGTTAGAGCAAGCGATTCTGCAGGTAGAAAAGAACAATAAAAAGTGTCCTAGTTCTTTACATGAGAATAAAGGTTTAGTCATTTCAAAAAACAATAATGATGATGTAGCTGTGAAGAAGAATGTTTTTCTTAAATCTCGAGTAAGATCTATTCCTCTCGGTGTGAATAATACGGATGAGAAAACAGTGACTATTTTATCTTCTCTAGCAAGGAATAATGTAGGCGAAAATGTTTCAGAAAAAAATTTTTCCTATAGATTAAGGGATATCTTGAGTTTTCCAGTTGATGCACAAGAAAGCTATGATCCATCTACTTTCCCGGTTGCTGCTATTGAACATGATAAAAATCGCTTGAGAAGGGCTAGATTATTAGGAAAGTTTTCTCCTCCATCTGGTTCAATATTCTTTTCAGTACACAACTATTTTCTTAATAAAACACGTAGGTTGCTATATTATTATTCGGTATTATCAGAACGGAATTTTTTTAGATATTTTGTTTTCTTGATTGTATTATTAGGCGTAACAATAGGATTATCTTATTCTTTAAGGAAAAATAAAGTTAATATTGTAAGTTCTTTATCAATAAAAACATTAAATAAAGATAATGTAGATAAGGGAAATACTGGATTAAATATTCGTCATAAAATTACGCGTAGATTGTTAGAGGACGGATCTGAAGTTGATATGGGGCCTTCTGCTGTTTCGGTGTCTAATTCATCGAATATCAGTAATATTTTATTTAAAAACCATACAGATATGGACAAGAGTGTTGTCCATCCTTTAGAGAAAAAAAACAGAGAAAAAGAAAATTCTCTTATAGGGGAAAGTAAGGTTTTTATAAATAAAGGTAAAGGAAGGTCTTCAATCGTATCGGGTAAGATATTGTGGTCTTTGCAACAAGAAAAATCTCAAGGATTAAAAGGATTGGTCATCAAGGGCGATATTCCTATGATCGACAATGAATTTTCGGCATCCATTATTCTAAAATGTAATGCTGATATAGCTTTATCTGTTACGCATGTGATGGAGATAATGTTTTCTTTCTCTCCAGAAAGCAAAGACGCTATCATAGATTTGCGACAAATATCTATGAGAAAAACAGAGAACAGCCCAAGCATTTTTATGGATTATAATATTTTTATGATTTCCAAGAATTCTTATTTGATTTCTTTAAAGGATTTCGAAGAAGATTCTTTCAGAAATTCGAAAATTCTAGAAGAATCCCGATTAATAGATATTCCTATTACATATCGTAGTGGTAAAAAAATAATATTGACTATAGACAAGGGGAAGGCAGGCACAGAGATTTTTAAATCTGCTATTATGCAATGGGAAAATCGTTCTAAACAATAATTATTTTTTATTTTGGATATGTCATTGCTAAAATGTCTTTGTATTAAATTATTATTTTTTGCTTCGTTTGTTTTCTAGTATTTCGTTTTATGTGTAGCTGGAGAGAAGAAGAAGATAGAGATGTTTGTCTTTGTATTTCTACTTGGATTTTCTCAAAAGCACGCGCTTCTATTTGTCGTACGCGCTCGCGGCTGACTTCAAATTCGGAAGATAAATTCTCAAGTGTTACAGGATTTTCCCTTAAACGTCTTGCCTCAAAAATTCTTCTTTCACGGGGATTTAATACAGACATAGAGCGCATTAGCATATTGTGTCTATTTTTGAATTCTTCTTTTTCGATAAGAACTTGTTCTTGACTATCATGATCATATACAAGCCAATCTTGCCATTGGCTTGAATCTTTATCGGAAGAATTGATAAGTACATTCAAAGATTCGTCTCCAGATAAACGACAGTTCATGGCAATTACTTCTGATTCTGAAACATGAAGTTTATTAGCAATAGCAACGACTTGCTCTTGCTTTAAGTTAGTATCAGTGATGGCTTGTAGATGTCCTTTTAAACGTCTTAAATTAAAGAAAAGACGTTTTTGATTGGCTGTAGTACCTATTTTCACTAGAGACCATGAACGCAAAATATATTCTTGCATTGCGGCTTTAATCCACCACATACTATATGTCGCGAGACGAAAGCCACGTTCTGGATCAAATTTTTTAACCGCTTGCATCAACCCGACATTGCCCTCAGATATTACTTCGCTGATAGGCAAGCCATAGCCACGATAACCCATGGCAATTTTTACTACAAGTCTAAGATGGCTTGTCACTAATCTATGAGCAGCGCTCAAATCATTATGTTCACGATATCTTTTGGCCAGCATATATTCTTCTGTTTTTTCTAACATAGGAATTTTTTGTATTTCGCGGATATAGCGACTGAGTCCAATTTCACCATTTACTATTGTCGGCATGTTTCTACGGGCCATGAGATTATTCGCCTTTTTGGGTCAAGTACTTTATGTTTTTTTATAAAAGTTAATATCTACATATACACAATATACTTTTGATTGAATAATCGTCTTTTCGTTTTACTAATTGCATACGAGAAGACGATTATAGATAAAATATTTTACTTTTCGTTTAATTTGCGGATCACATTTAACATATCGTCGGGAATAGGGACTTTAAAGCTCATAACTTTATTTTTACAAGGATGATTAAATGATAGAGAATAAGCGTGTAGTGCTTGTCTTGCAAGTGATAAAATAGCATTTTTTGCATTGTTATTAAGGAGATTTTCTTTTGTTTTAAATCCTTTCCCATATAAAGGGTCACCGATGAGTGGATTTCCTTTGTGCGCCATATGTACACGAATTTGATGCGTTCTACCTGTCTCTAAACGACATTCTATTAAAGATACTGAACAATTAGGTTTTTTATTATAGATTTCGACTGTTTGATAATGTGTGATAGCTTGATCTGCTGTTTTATCATCTATTTTTTTTACAGAACGTCTCAATCGATTTGATTTGCAGCGTCCTAGAGGGGCATTGATTATTCCAGAATCTGGAAAGGGTATTCCCCATACTATTGCATAATAAGAACGTTTTAAGCCCAGGGTCTTTCCATGATCAGCAAATTGTTCTGAAAGTTTTTGATGTGCGATATCATTTTTAGCAATTACCATTACTCCAGTTGTATCTTTATCTAGTCTATGGACAATCCCGGGGCGCTTTATGCCATTGATGCTAGATAAGTTGTTTTTACAGTGATACAGAAGGGCATTGACTAAAGTTCCCGTCCAATTACCGGGTGCAGGATGTGAAACAAGACCTGCTGGTTTATTGATTACAATTATATCATTATCTTCATATAGGATATGAAGGGGGATATTTTCTTGATCCATATTCAATGGTTGTGCTGGAGGGATATTAACATAAAAACTCTCTCCAGGGACAACCTTTCGACTTGGATCTGTGAAAACTGTTCCATTAATGCTGATAAAGCCATTGAGTATTAGCGTTTTAACATAAGATCTTGAAAATTGTTCTTTTAAATTAATGGATAACCATCTATCTATTCTTCCTTCTGCTGTACTATTGGCTAATAGTGAAATTTTCATGGGGAAATTATTGTTTAATGTTGTTGGCATCTTTTTATGTTTGATTGAATGTACTACGAATCAGTTGATATATAAAGAGACAGACTAATACCACTTTTGTTATTTGAATATATAAGCAGATGATCTGTTTAAGACTCTCTAATATTTGAGGCAACGACTATTAATATTTCTTTATTATACATATGCATATAAGATCGTAATTTTAAGTTATTTTTTTACTATATTGCTTTTACGATGTCTATAACTGCATGTTAAGGATAAATTTTATAGATACGACATTGGCTTATAAGCGTATCATAAAAAAGTTTCTGAACACTCTTTGTGCACACTAAGAGAATCTGGCGAGATAGTATATCGATCTCTTATTAATGTCCAATTATCGTTCTTTTTTTCGATATAAAAAAGGTTATAAGATGCTTGTGGTTTGTGATAATTTATTTTTTGAGAAGCTGATGCTATTCCTACGACCGGTATCAATTTTTTAGTGTTTTCCATCCAGTGAAGACTGTTTAGATGTGTATGCCCGTGAAGGATTAATTCTGCCCCTTCATGCCAAATCATTTTTTTAAATCGTTTAATACCAAACATACGATTGTATACAGAGCTTGTGTCTAAAATAGGTGGATGGTGCATCATAATGACACGAAAGAGCCCTTCTTTATTGGTTTTGCGTAAAAGGTTAGATGTATCATGAGCTTGTTTTTGTCCAAAGTACCCATTGGCAGTAAAAGGAGGGGTTGCTATTGCTGTTGAACATCCAATTAAAGCAATGTTGTCACGTATACGTAAATAAGGGAATAAATTTTTCTTTGTTGAATCTATGGGATAACTATCACTAGTGATATATTGTTCCCATGCAAGTAGGGATTTTGCTTTCGCTTTTCTGGTGTAAGCATCATGATTCCCTGGAACAATTGATATATTGTAAGGGTTGCCAAGGCTTTTCAGCCAATGGGTAGCAGCAGATATTTCTCTTTTAGATGTAAAATTGATAAGATCGCCTGTAATAGAAAGATGATCAACGTTATGTGAGAAAATATCGTTGATTAACAAGTTAGCAGTTGCGTGCGAAAAGTATTTCTTCCTATTGAAGTGCCAATTTGCCAGTCCTATAAGTCTTTTTGGAGATAATTCGAAAAAAGACGGAGGGTAGCTAAGATGAATATCTGATATATGTGCTAATATGAACATAGTGGTAATATAACGTTTTATGATCTTTGGTAAACAGTTATAACTTATAAAATAAGTTATATTATTCTGTTATTTTTTGATGATTATCCATATTGTATTGATTTTAAAATAACAGATGTAGGTAACAATGAAATTTCATTATATAATATGTATGTAATAATATTTCCTGACAGGAAGTAGATAAATATTTATTTTCATTCGATGGAGTAATGTCTTTTATGACATCTGTTAAGTATATAGCGGTTGAAAAAGATGAAGAAAATATGCGTTTTGATCGTTGGTTTAAGAATCATTATCCGCAAATTAACTTTGTAAATCTCCAAAGGATATTACGATCTGGTCAGATAAGATTGGATAAAAAGCGCGTTAAATCTAATGATCGAATCCAATCTGGACAAGTAGTACGTATTCCTCCGATTGTGAATGCTTTAAATAATATGATAAAGGACGAAAAAAAATCTGATTTTTCTGTAGCAAAACATTCGGAATTTTTAAAAAGCATTTTACTGTACGCAGATAGTCATATTTATGTTTTCAATAAGCCTGCAGGAATATCTGTCCAAGGTGGATCCGGTATTACAAATCATATTGATGGTTTTTTGCAATCTTGGGCAGATTCTAAATTACAAAAGCCACGTCTTATTCATAGATTAGATCAGGATACTTCTGGTTTATTAGTCGTAGCACGTACACGTATTGCAGCTCAAAATCTTACGGAATCTTTTAGAATGCGTAGGATTAAAAAAATATATTGGTCACTGGTATGGGGTGTTCCTCAAAATAAAAAGAAATGTATTTCCAATTGGTTATTAAAAAAAAATCAAGCTGGAGGTGATTATGTCCGCGTGGTAAATCCAGGAGAGAAGGGGGCTAACCATGCAATTTCTTATTTTAAGATCATTGATAGTTTTGCACAAAAATTTTGCTGGCTGGAAATGCAGCCTTATACAGGACGAACACACCAATTGCGTGTTCATGCTCTTCATATGGGTTATCCAATTGTAGGAGATAAAAAATATTTCATCAATTCTAAGGGCAATTTTGCTGATTGTATCCAAAAGAAGTTATATCTTCATGCGCGTTATATAGATTTGCCTCATCCTGAAGGAGGTAGATTGCAAATAACAGCTCCTTTGCCTGAACATATGGTTGAAACATGGAAATCTTTTGGCTTTCAATATAAGCAAGATTTATGTTTTCAACGTTTATGATCTAGATGGTTATAGAGTGTTTTTCGGGACATGGTTTAATGAGTAAATGATATTTCAATTTAACATTAAGACGACCAGTACAATATTTTACACTTGATATTTTTCGTATTCAGCACCCCTCCTTTCTCGATCTTCTAGAAAAGAGAAGGTGCTATTTTTTAACCACACTACAATTATTATTAAATAGGAATGCTACATTTTCTTTAAAAAAGTACACATGATAAGAGAAATTTTCGCTATCATTCATTATTTATAAATGGGCAGCTTAAATCACCTTCCGGACATGTCAGATAAGACGTTAGTTTTTCATTTCTTTGTATGGTATGATCTTGTAGACAATTTGTATAAATCATTGTTTTCGCAGAACCTCCTTCTAATCCAGAAGAAGTAAAATCACACTCAGAATCCCGGTATTTTTCCCATGAATCATGTGATTTTTCAAATAATTGTTTTTGATGACCTTCAATTTTATTTAAAACTTTTTTATATGTTTCGTTTAATTCTTCTTGTACACTTTGTAAAGTTTTTGTTTCATTATCATTCATGTTGTTTTGATCTAAATATGTTTCGTCAGTGAGAGCCATTGATTGCAATGCTATAATAATAGTCAGTAAAAATATATTTTTTTTAAACATTTGTATCCCTTATATAATCGAGATGAAAAACTCTCTCATTCTTGAATGTTTTGGATCGTAGAAAATTTTTTTTTAAAAATTTTTATGGATGATAATGTATACTCACCTTATTAATCAATTGTCAGGGAAATATTATTTATTATTTTTTAATAAATTCTTTTTTTTAAATTCAGAGATTTTCTCATTACAAATAGACTATTTTTATGGCTGATCTATAAATATTTGATGCCTTTTACTTAAGAATTTTAAGAATCTGGATTTGAATCATAGTGTTTTTACCTTTGAGGTGGTTTTTGATTGCTAAAACCTGGAATTAACGGATTTGAGAAAGTCTTGATAAATCGATAGATCTACATTTGGTTGTAAATATTCTCTGTTTAAAAAGGGGGAATTACCTGAAAATAAAGTTAAAAGTAGATTTTTTATTATTCTATTAAACTGATTTTATATGTGATGCAGTCCATTTGATATTTTAATCAAACAATCCTTGTATCTTTATATCTGATGTTTTTACAATAATATTTATATCATTACCATTCAAGTATATAAAATAGCATGTAGAACGCTTATATCATGATGAGCTGAATTTTTCAGAAAAAATATGCCTTTTCCCAACATGATCTGCCTCACTTACTAGCCCTTCTTGTTCCATGCGCTCAACTAAAAGTGCAGCGCGGTTATATCCAATTTGTAATCGACGTTGGATGAAAGAAGTTGAGCAACGTTGGTTTTCCATTACTAGATCTACTGCTTTAGCATAGAGATCGGAACGTTCTTTTGTCCCCTCAGGATTTAAATTATTCTCGTCCTTATCAGCGTCGGAAGTAACAGCATTAAGATATTCAGGGAGACCTTGTTTTTTCAGATGTTGAACAATTTTTTCAATTTCAATTTCAGATACAAGAGGACCGTGTACACGTTGGATTCGTCCTCCTCCTGACATGTAAAGCATATCCCCTTGTCCAAGAAGTTGTTCAGCACCATGCTCGCCTAAGATTGTGCGACTATCAATTTTTGAAGTTACTTGAAAAGAAATTCGGATGGGGAAATTTGCTTTAATTGTGCCAGTAATAACATCTACGGAAGGCCTTTGCGTTGCCATAATTAAGTGGATTCCTGCTGCGCGCGCCATCTGTGCTAACCGTTGAATAGCTCCTTCAATTTCCTTCCCAGCAACCATCATCAAGTCTGCCATCTCATCAACTACAATGACAATATAAGGCATAGGTCGCAGATCTTCATCAGATTCGTTTACATTCATTGAAGCGACACGTTCATTATAGTTTTTGATATTGCGTACAGAAATACGGGACATTTTACGATACCGCTCTTCCATCTCACGTACTGCCCATTTCAATGCCATGACAGCTTTTTTAGGATCTGTGACGACAGGGGTAAGAAGATGGGGAATGCCGTCGTAAACTGATAACTCTAACATTTTGGGATCTACCATGATCATGCGGCATTGATCAGGAGATAGGCGATAGAGCAAAGAAACAATCATCGTATTGATAGCAACGGATTTTCCAGACCCAGTAGTTCCTGCAACAAGGATGTGGGGCATGTTTGCTAGATCAGCTATAACAGATTCTCCGCCGATTGTTTTCCCAAGACATAAAGCTAGATTAGCTTTAGAATGCAAGAAAGGTTGTGATTCGATTATTTGACGAAGGTAAACAATTTCTCGAATATCATTTGGAAGTTCAATGCCGATGGCATTACGTTTAGGAATGACTGCGACACGAGCCGATAAAGAGGACATAGAGCGAGCGATATCATCGGCTAATCCTATAATTCTTGATGATTTTATTCCTGGTGCTGGCTCAAATTCATATAGGGTTACTACAGGGCCAGGCTTCACATCGATCATTTCTCCTTTAATACCAAATTCTTCTAAAATGGTTTCTAACAATCCGGCATTTTTTTCTAGAGATTCGTGGGTTATTTTCTGTAAATGCATATTTGACTTTGTCTGCAGAAAAGATGAACATGGTCTGTCATATTGTCCTGGATCATGAGAAGTTTCTGTTATAATATTTTGAAACATATTTCCCGTGGTTTTTTTACAATATGTAGGTCGTTGATAAACAGAATCGATGGAAGGTTCTGTTTTCTTAAGGGTGTGATTAGACTTTACTTTTGGATTATCCGAGCATTCTTTCTTTTTCAACACATGTGGAACAAGATCTATTTGAAGATCATTTGTTGATTTTACGGGATAGTATTCATTTTTTGAATTATCATTGAAGGATACAAGAGAATGAGGCATGGATAATCCTTCAAAAAAAGCACAATCTGACAACCAAGACAGTGTGTCAGGATTCTGATTTATTGTATTTGGGATATCACTTGCCGGCTTCTCTGTTTTTACATCTTCCGAAGAAGATTTAATATTTTCTTTTTGCAAGTCTTGTTCGGAACAAGAGCCATTTTGTTGTACAACGTGCAATTTATACGGTGTCTTTTGTGAGTGCAATGGATCAGAAAGTAAATTCCGATTCATCATAAATTGGCTCTTTAAATGAGCAAGAGAACTGGTGAATCTTAGAGATTCCGTATTTGATCTTGCATGAAGATAATCGCCAATAGAATCTGTTTTATTGGATCTTTGTGATGCAGCACTATTACGATATCGAGTGAGATCTTTTTCAGGTGTGCGTGTGAACCGCACGTTAGGACTTAGCAGAAATGCCTCGTGCCATGGTGGAAGGAAAGATTTAAGATCCGCTTGCTGTTGTATAGTATCAAGCCAATGCGATTTATTGTTTTTTGAAAATTTCATATTTTGCCACTACGGTTAATTTTCTCTTATCGGATACAATAGTAAAAATCGGTTAATAATTTACTTCTGGAATTCAATATAATTGGTTAAATATTTAAACCACTATGTTTTCTATAATTTTGGCAAGTAAATTTAATAAATGTAAAAATGTGAATATATTCCTGTGTATATTTTTAGATCAGAGGGTTTTATGGAGTAGAACATTAAGTCCTTTTTCTACATATTTTTACTATTCGTAACGCAGTTTTAGTGGATATTAGAAAACTAGAATCATTTGAAGTAAGAAAAATAATATATAATGGATTGATACAGGGGGATCGTGTTAAAACATCTTGATAACATATCTATGATTTAAAGAACTTTATTAAATTACCATCGAGGTGATTCCCAATTTGATTAGGGCATAGTTGTGTATATCAGTTTTAAATTGAAGTTATGAACGATGGTTTTTACGAATTTTTTTAAAGATTATCAAATCAATTCGGAAGGAAAAATATGTTTCAGTCTTTTGAAGTGAAATCATCTCCCCAAAAAACATTGGAAAAAGTACATAATCTGCGATCGTGCTTTGATTCATTGGAAATAGATGCGTTTCTTATTCCTCGTGCAGATGAATTTAGGGGAGAGTTTGTAGATGAAGGTTCTGAAAGGCTTGCTTGGATTTCTGGTTTCACGGGATCAGCTGGTATAGCAATTGTATTGCGCAATAAAGCGGTTATTTTTGTGGATGGACGGTATATTGTTCAAGTGGAACAAGAAGTGGATACGGCGCTATTTACGATAAAGAATATTGCAACTCAACCGCTTGATACCTGGATAGCAAAACATGGTTCATCAGGACTTCGTTTAGGGCTGGATTCACGTTTGCATTCACCTTTTGAAGTGAGTTTGCTACAAAAATCGTTAGATAAAATAGGGGGGAGTATAGTTGATTTGCCATATAACCCCATTGATCTTTTATGGAAAGATCGTCCGCAGCTATTGTATCGTAAGGTTGCAATGCAAGGGATAGAGTATACAGGGATGGATTCTCGAGAAAAGATTCGAGAGATTTGTAAGATTCTTCATACAAAGGAAGTTACGGCAGTTGTAATATGTGATCCTTCTTCTATTGCTTGGATTTTTAATATTCGTGGTTTTGATATTCCATGTTCACCATATCCGTTGTCGCGAGCGATTATTTATGCTGATGGTAAAGCTGAAATTTTCTTCTATAAAAAGCATATTGATGAAGAATTGAGAACATCGTTATCTGTTGTAGCTGTGGTATTAGACATGGATATGTTTGATTCACATCTTGTTTCTTTGGCTAGAACAAATATGCCTATTTTGATTGATCCTAAGTGGATTCCTTATCGATTTTTCAAGATTATTGTCAAAGAAAATGGTTTGATAGTTAAGGATTCAGACCCATCTTGTTTATTACGCGCCATCAAAAATAAAGTTGAAATTGAAGGTATGAAATCGGCGCATATACAAGATAGTGTTGCGATGGTTCATTTTCTCTTTTGGCTTGATAGTCATAGCTTGAATAAAATCACTGAAATTGATGTGGTCAAAAAATTAGAAATGTGTCGTGAAGAAGTGGGTCGTCAGATGGACAATCCTCTTCGTGATATTTCTTTTAATACGATAGCGGCTTCTGGTTTACATTCTGCGATTATCCATTATCATGTCACTACTAAAAGCAATCGCTTGTTACAAAAAAATGAATTGTTATTATTGGATTCCGGTGCGCAATACGTAAATGGTACGACGGATATTACAAGAACAATAGCGATTGGTAATGTAGATTATGAAAAGAAATACTATTTTACATTAGTCTTGAAAGGGATGATATCTGTTTCTGTTGCGAGGTTCCCTCAAGGAACACGTGGGTGTGATCTTGATAGTATAGCGCGTCTTCCCCTATGGAAGGTTGGTGTAGACTTTGCACATGGCGTCGGACATGGTATTGGCTCTTTTTTACCTGTCCATGAAGGGCCGCAAGGAATTTCTAAAATGAATCAAGAGCCTCTTCAAGCTGGTATGATTCTTTCGAATGAGCCTGGTTATTATAGGCGTGACAATTTTGGTATTCGCATTGAGAATGTTCTTTGTGTTTCTGGGCCAGAAAAAATCAATGGTGGTGAATGTTTGATGCTTGGATTCGATACGCTTACTTTGTGTCCGATCAGTAGAAATCTTATACTTGTTGAAGTTCTCACCGGCGAAGAGAAGAAATGGTTGAACGATTATCATAAACGTGTTTACACCGTCCTTGAGCCACTGATAGATGATCAAGAAATTTTATCTTGGTTGTTTTCTGCTACTTTACCAATTTGATGAAAATTTCATTAATTTACATACAGCATATTTTTTTATTCGTTCATTTTTAAGGAATAAATTTTCTCTTTGGAGAGGGTGAATTTTATTTTTAGATTTCCATTGATGATGGTGCGCCTATTTTCATCCTTCCCCAAATCTTTTCAAGACTTGTAATCAAATGCTCTATGTCAGAATCAGTATGTAAAGGAGTGAGTGTTATACGTAATCTTTCTTTTTTTTTGGCTACAGTTGGGTAGTTGATTGGTTGTATATAAATTCCAAATTTTTCAAGTAAAATATCAGATATTCTTGTGCATTTTTGAGAATCACCAACCATGATCGGAATAATATGGCTTTCATTAGGGATGCAAGGTATGGATTTTTCCTCAAGAGATTGGCGGAGTTTTTTTACACGTTCTAGATAATGGTTTCGTTTGCCATAATTCTTTTTAAGATATTGAATTGAGGTGATAGCTGCGCTCGCAATAGCTGGTGGTAAGGATGTGCTAAAAATAAAACCAGAAGCGAAAGAGCGTATGAAATCACATAAACTTGCAGAAGCTGCGATATATCCACCAAATGCTCCAAATCCTTTAGCAAGAGTTCCTGATATTACGGTAATTCGATCCATAATTCCTTCGCGTTCAGATATTCCAGCACCGCGTGGTCCATGTATTCCAACGGCGTGTACTTCATCTATATAGGTTATAGCGTTATATTTATCAGCGAGATCGCATATTTTTTTAATGGGAGCTATATCTCCATCCATGGAGTAAATAGACTCAAATATAATAATTTTCGGTGTAGAAAGTTTCATGGTGACAAGCTTTTTTTCTAGATCTTCAAGATCATTGTGATTCCATATAACTTTTTTACACCGTGCTTTATTAATGCCTTCAATGATAGAAGCATGATTGTGGGAATCGGAAAAGCATACGATATCGTCAATTTGAGAACAAAGTGTTCCTATAGTGGCCCAATTAGCAATATAGCCGGAGTTAAATATAAGGGCAGCTTTTTTGCCATGAAGCTCAGCTAATTCTTTCTCGAGCATAACATGATAGTAATTTGTCCCTGCGATATTTCGTGTTCCTCCAGCGCCTATGCCATAATTTTCACAAGTTTTTTGAGCATTTTCGATGATTTTTGGATGTTTCCCCATTCCAAGATAATCATTAGAACACCATATTGTGACTTTTCGTGGTCCTTCGGATGAATTATACATTGCATAAGGAAATCGACACTGCTCATATGAAAGTTCTTTAAAAACACGATATCGTTTTTCATGATGTAAATAGTTAATTTGATCTTTGAAAAATTTTTCGAAATCCATATAATTATTTCTTTCTGTTGTACTGCGTGTTGATTTGCGAGCGAAATTATTTCATTGCGAACTTTATATTTTATATGATTGTAAATAACGCTCTTTTGATCAAAATACGTAAAATCTAATATAGACTAACGTCTTATTATGGATATATCCAAATCTTTTTATTGTGCAAAAGTTTTTTGGATTTTTATATCATGTCTTTTATGATATGAAATACGTCTTTTATTGGGATAAGTATTTTTGCGTTATATAGAGGGAAACGGCTGCAGCATTTGAGACGTTGAGGGATTTAATTGTGCCCGGCATATGGAGATGAGCCATAGAATTAACCGTTTCTTGAGTTTTTTGGCGCAACCCTTTCCCTTCTGATCCTAAGATAAGGGCAATTTTTTCATTCTTTATTTCTTGTTCTAGAGGTTGTGGGCTATTGGAAGAGAGTCCTATTGTTTGGAAGCCCCAAGAGTGAATTTTTTGTAAAGCATCAGTGATATTGCCGATTCTAATATATGGAATATGCTCAAAAGCACCTGAGGCAGACTTTGCAAGGACAGCTGATTCAGGAGGGCTATGTAGTTTTGTAGTGATAACAGCACTACAGCCAAAGGCTACAGATGATCGTAATATGGCGCCTACATTATGAGGGTCTTTAACATGATCTAGTATGATGATTAGTTGGTTATTTTGTATTGTGTCCAGTGTTGGAGAAGGTAAATAAGCTGTTTCTAATGCGACTCCTTGATGAGCAGCTTCTTTTCCAACAAATTGGTCAATTGTTTTGGGTAGCACGGTTTTAATAGGGAAAGAATGAGATAAACTTTTATCCCAATCTAAGCGCGCCAGAGCATTTTCTGTTGCTAGTAATTGAAATATTTCTCTTTTAGGATTATTAATTGCTGCGCTTACGGTATGAATGCCATACAGGAATAGAGTGTCTTTTTGGGATGTGTGTTGATCTTTTTTATTGGATGAGTGCATCTTTTTTCGATCACGGTAATTCCGACGCAGTTTTGCATAGTGTGAATCTTTCGGCGAAAAGGTTTTTGCAAAATTTTTTTTTGATATTAAATGCATAATTGTATTGTCCTCTCGAGGAATTTGTACTAAGGCTAGCACGTGCTGTGTTATTAATGTGTTTTAAAACACTAATTAGCGGATATTCGCATATTGTAAATAAGAATTTAGTCGTTTTATATGTTGTATTGACAAGGATGCGCTTAGAAGTCATAAAGATTGCGTTATTGCGATAAGTTTCGTATAGGAGGGATGCCCGAGTGGTTAAAGGGGGCGGACTGTAAATCCGTTGGTTTATCCTACGTCGGTTCAAATCCGACTCCCTCCACCATTGTGTCTTTGATTTTATGTGCGGGTATAACTCAATGGTAGAGTAGCAGCCTTCCAAGCTGAGTATGCGGGTTCGATTCCCGCTACCCGCTCCATTTTTTGTTATCGGATGGCGGTTGTGCATTTTATTTTGTGAATAATGTTAATTTCTCTATCCGTGGTCTTTTTAAGAGTTTCAATAGGGATGCAATGGTATGGTATTTATTTCTCATATTCTCCGTCGTGTAAAACCTTCTGCTACAATTGTCGCTGCTCAAAAAGCACGAGAGTTGCGTTCCCAAGGTATTAAGGTACTAGGACTTACGGCAGGAGAGCCAGATTTTGATATGCCTGAAAACGTTAAGCATGCTGTTGTGCGTGCTATGGAAAGAGGCGAAACAAAGTATACCGCTGTTGCGGGGATATCTCCTCTTAGAGAAGCAATCGTTGAGAAATTCAAAAGAGATAATAACCTTGACTATACTCCAGATCAGATTCTGGTGGGATCTGGAGCGAAGCATGTTATTTTTAATGCTTTGATGGCCACGATTAATCCGGGTGATGAAGTATTAATACCCAAGCCTTATTGGGTTTCATATCCTGATATGGTAGAGCTTTGTGGCGGTACACCTGTTTTTGTTGATACTCAACAAGATGATAATTTTCAAATTTCTCCAGAAAAACTTGAAAAAGTTATTACACCGAAAACAAAGTGGTTGATTTTAAATTCTCCTTCAAATCCCTCTGGTGCAGTCTATTCTAAGAGTAGGTTAAGGATTTTGGCAGATGTTTTAATTAGGAATCCGCACGTTCATATTATATCAGACGATATTTACGAGCATATTGTTTATAGCGGTTGTCAGTTTAACAATATTGTTAATATTGAGCCAAATTTGTATGAGCGTACTCTTGTTGTTAATGGTGTGTCTAAGGCATATGCGATGACTGGTTTGCGCATTGGTTATGCCGCTGGTGCGTTAGATTTGATTAAGGCAATGATTGTTCTACAAGGGCAGCAGACATCTGGAGTTTGTTCCATAGCTCAATGGGCTGCTGTTGAGGCGCTTAATAGTTCACAAGACTTTGTTTTAAATAATAGAAAAATTTTTGAATGTCGGCGTGATTTGTGTGTGTCCGAATTAAAAGGTGTTCCTGGCATGGAGTATGTTGTCCCCGAAGGAGCTTTTTATTTATATCCATCTTTACGGGGTATTATTGGGGAAAAGACGCCATCTGGAAATATTATAAGTAATGATTTAATTTTTGTGAATGAACTATTGGAGGCAGAACGAGTTGCTGTTGTTCAGGGTTCTGCTTTCGGTTATGGGCCAAGTATTCGCATTTCTTATGCTGCATCAGATTCTGTTTTAAAAGAAGCGTGCATGCGGATTAAGAGATTTTGTTGTTCTTTGCGATAAGGATTTTTGCGTTTATGGTTCTTAATTACAGATAATTCCGGGAAAAGTGTATGTCATTAAATGAAGCCTATGTTTTTTAATATGTAATAATATTGACAAGATAAGTATATCTAAGCATAATCGTTGATGATAAGCGGTGCTTTTTTCGTAGGTTTTTGTGTGGTTAAATTATTTTGATGATAGCAAATTAATTTTTTCTGTTAAATATCCTTTAAATTTGGTAATTTGCGCGAATATAGGTGGGATGTTGATTTATTTCAATCTCGGATCTTCGGGTTATCGGTTTATCTGTTTTTGTGGTTTGTAGTATTGGAATAAACGATGCGTTGGTGTTTGTTCCTTTTTTGTTTTGTTGAAGTGCGATCATTGAGTGTTCGATGGCGATATATATCGGTTATATTGTGATTTTTTGAATGATATAAAAGTATCATTGATCCTGGATATTTGTTATCTTTGGGATCTTTGTTTGTATTTTCTATTAAAATTCTAAATAACTGTTATTGTGTATTTGCGTTACATATTGATCATTATAATATCGTGATATCATGTCTGGAAAATTGCTGTATGAAGATTTTTGAAAATATTCCTCGAGTTATAGGCGATGCGCTTTCTGAGAGAGGTTATGTTAATTTAACGTCAGTTCAAGAAGCCGTTTTGAATCCTGATCTCAGAGAAAAAGATGTTTTGGTTTCCGCCCAAACTGGCTCAGGGAAGACCGTGGCTTTTGGATTGTCTTTAGCTCCAGATCTTCTCGCAGGGAAGGATCGTTTTGGTCCAGCGGGAGCTCCTCTTGCTCTCGCAATTGCTCCTACTAGGGAATTAGCGGCGCAAGTAGGACGTGAATTAGAGTGGCTTTATGCAAAAACCGGAGTTGTTGTTGCGGTATGTATTGGAGGGGTTAATCTCCATCATGAACGTCGGGATTTGCAAAAAGGAGCGCATATTGTAGTCGGGACACCAGGGAGATTATGTGATCATATTCGAGGCAAGAGTTTAAATATGTCCCATCTCAGAGCTGTAGTAATCGATGAAGCAGATGAGATGCTTGATTTAGGTTTTCGAGACGATATAGAATTTATTTTGAATTCCTCTCCTAAGAAAAAACGTATGTTAATGTTTTCTGCTACGATTTCTCCTGCTATTACAGTATTAGCTAAGAACTATCAAAAGGATGCTGTACGTGTTAATATTATTTCTGAAAATCGTCAGCATAGCGATATAGATTATCGTGCAGTTTTGGTAGCATCTAGTGATCGTGATAATGCGGTTGTTAATATATTGAGATATTATGACGCAAAAAATGCTATAGTATTTTGTTCCACGCGTGCGTCTGTAGCGCGTTTTACCAAGGTTTTGGCGGAACACTTATTTCAGGTTGTGGCTTTGTCGGGAGAATTAAGTCAACAAGAGCGTAGTAATGCCCTTCAGGTAATGCGTGATGGAAGGGCGCGTGTATGTATAGCGACAGATGTTGCTGCGCGTGGTATTGATTTGCCAGATCTTGAACTAGTGATTCACGCTGAATTGTCTTCTAATCCTGATAATTTATTGCATCGCAGTGGTCGTACAGGGCGAGCTGGGCGCAAAGGAATAAGTATTTTTGTTATTCCTCAAAATATGCAACGTCGTGCTGAACGTTTGTTTAAAGAAGCGAATGTTTCTGTTGTGTGGGGATCAACGCCTTCAGTGGAATCAATAGTAGAGCGTGATTATACAAGAGTTCTCCAAAGTCCAGTTCTTCTAGATCCTATTCAAGGGGATGAAAAGAAGATGATTGATGCTTTATTAGAAAAGCATGATGCCCAAACAATAGCGGCTGGTTTTTTGCGTATTCACCGTGCAGGACTCTGTGCTCCAGAAGAAGTAAGGTCTATATCGTTAAATTCTTATAAGGATCATGGTGATTATAAGAATTCAAAATTTGGAAGAAATTCAAGGGATAATTTTAAAAATTCGTCTTGGTTCTCTTTGTCTATAGGAAGTAAGCAGAAAGCAGAAGCTAGGTGGTTGATACCTATGCTATGTCGTAGTAGTGGAATTAGTCGGCAAAGTATAGGGGCTATTCGTGTACAGCCGGATCAGACTTTTATTGAAATTTCTACGGAAGGGGCAGATCTTTTACGTCGTTCTGTGAAATTAGAAAAGGGTATTAATGTAAAATATTTAGATGGGGAAAAGCCAGATTTTAAAAACTACAGATCGCCTGGTTTTAAAGCTAGAAATTTTTCGGATAATAAGCCAATTAAGAGGTTTAAGAAGTTCAAAAGTTCAAAGAATTAGATCGTATAATTGTATAGCATTTTCCTATATCAAGGTTATTTTCTATTTTAATAGATTGTCTAAAAACATAAAGGCGTTTCTGTTTTAATTCAATGTTCTTTGTCCCCTGTAAGTCTTAGATATTTGACTGTAGATACGTTAATTATGATTCGTCTTCAGAATCAATGTGTTTTATTCCTACTCTAAAATAATCGTATCCGCTATAAATAGTCATGAGTGCTGAAATCCAAAGCAATATAGTGCCAGTTTCGGTAATATAGGGGATCCAATCTTTACACGCAGGTCCTGTTAGCAAAAATCCAATAGATATCATTTGAATGGCTGTTTTAATTCTTGCGATTCGTGTAACAGGAACGCTTACTTGGAGTTCTGCAAGATATTCGCGTAATCCAGATACTAGAATCTCGCGACACAAGATTGTTATGGCTGCCCATGTTGAGTAGCTGTTAATTGTTCCATCTGCCGTCATCAATAGGAGGACAGAGGATATGAGGAGCTTGTCAGCTATAGGATCAAGCATTCGACCTATATTAGAAGTTTGATTCCATATTCGCGCAAGATAACCGTCAAAAAAATCGGTAATTGAAGCAATGGTAAATAGAGATAGCGCTATCCATCGCATTAGATATGGTGTTGCAAAGATTTCCATCTCTTGAACAAAAAAACACAAGACTATAAGTGGCACGACTAAAATACGGCCATAAGTCAGCATATTAGGAATGTTATAGGAACGGGAAGCCATTTATTTATCTTAAGGAATCCTGATGAAAGTTATGGGAATGATTATAAAAAGTATAATTATTTCATTTTGACTTATACGGTGTATTTTTATGAAAATGACTATAAATTTTACAAGCTATTTTTTTTGAAATTCCCTTGATTGATGCTAATGTTTCCGGAGAAGATCGAGATATCATTTTTACCGTCCCAAATGATTGGAGTAGTACACGTTTACGCAAAGGTCCGATACCATTAATTACGTCAAGTGGATTATAAGCGGCTTTTTTACGACGTCTCCGATGAGTAGTGATAGCAAAGCGATGGGCCTCATCACGAAGTCGTTGAACAAAGTAAAGAACAGGATCACGTGTATGCAACATAAGTTCCTTTCCATTTTCTATAAAAAACTTTTCCATTCCAGCATTGCGTTCTTCTCCTTTAGCAATGCTTATAACTGTTACACGATTTTCAATATTTAATTTTTTGAATACGTTCTGTGCAGCAGAAAATTGTCCTTTCCCTCCATCAAGGATAACTACATCGGGCCAAGAAGGAAAGGAATATTCGTTTTTTTTAGAGCAAAAAGATAAACTTTTTTCATTTTTAATCAATAGGGAGAATCTCTTTTCTAATACCATATGCATCATAGCACAATCATCTTGTGTTTTTATATCATCTGGGGAAAAATTAAACTTCCGGTATTGATTTTTTATAAATCCATTTTCCCCAACCACAACCATACATCCAACAGCACTGTGTCCCATAATATGAGAGTTATCATAGATTTCAATGCGTTTTGGAATGTGCGGCAATGCAAATTTTTGTGCAAAATCTTTCATGATTGTAATATGAGATATCTCTGAAGAAAGTTTTTGTGAATGAGATTTGCGTGCGTTGATGAAGGCTTGTTCAATAATTTTCCTTTTTTCCCCTCGTTTAGGAACCGTAATTTTGACCTTATGTCCATATTTTTTGAAAAAAGACATTTCCAGTAATTGCGACTCTTCCACTTCTTCTGACAGTAAGATATTTTCTGGGCAAGGCTTATCTTCGTAAAATTGTCTAAGAAAATGGCTCAAAATATTTGCGTTTGTTGATTGAGGATCTGTTTTTAAAAAGAAAGTACAGGTTCCTCTATTTTGTCCAAAGCGAAAAAAGAAAGTTTGGATACAAGCAATATTTTTATCATGATAAATCGAAAAGAAGTCCATTGTTTTATAATCAAAATCGCTATGGTTTTGGATATGAGAAAGTGCTACTAGCCTATCACGATATATAATTGCAGATTCATAGTCTTCATGTATTGTTGCCTGATTCATTTGGGAGGAAATTTTTTCTTTTAGATCATGATTTCGTCCAGAGAGAAATTCTTTCGTTTCATTGACAAATTCCATGTATTTTTCTGCGCTTATTTCTCCTGTACATGGTCCAGAACAACGTTTTATTTGAAAAAGAAGGCAAGGTCTTGATCTACATCCAAATATACTATCAGGACAACTGCGAAGAAAAAAAGCACGTTGGAGAGAATCAATGGTTTTTTCTACGGCGTCGACAGATGCGAAGGGACCAAAATAACTCCCTTTTATGATAGGTGGGAATCGGTGTTTATACAAGGCTGGGATTTTTTGTTTGTCTGTTATGAGAATATAGGGGAAAGATTTATCATCGCGTAATAATATATTAAAACGAGGTTTCAAGCGTTTGATCATGCTCGCTTCTAGAAGTAGCGCTTCTGATTCTGTTCGGGTGATAGTAACCTGTATGTTTTTTATTTTACTAATCATATGCATGATTCGATTCGTATGATTTTTACGTTGTGCATAATTTTTAATACGTTTTTGCAGATTATAAGCTTTGCCTACATATAAAACTTTTCCAGCAGCATCTAACATCTGATACACTCCTGGGCATTTTGGAATTTGTTTGCTAATTGTTTGTATAATATCCATGTTTTTTGTTTTATTGATATTTTGATTAATCATACTGATAAGAAGCATTTTTTAATTTAAAATAGAAATTTAAATATATATTATAAGGTACCAATTCTTATTTATATATATCACTAGTATTGTTATATTGTTTTTTATAGTAAGCAAGAACATTAAGGTTATTTATTCATTAGTATAATAGATATATACAATATATAACTTAGTTTAAAACTGTGGATTAAATATGAGTTGCATTTTGGGGATTTACATTCTTACAATGTTTCGTTAAGTTTTATATCGTAATGTGAAAATGGAGTGATCCTTTACGTTATAGAATTATAGTGGTGATCACGCGGTGGTAAGTTTCAGTTACTATGAATCTATTCATTAAGGGCGGTTTTCTTATAATGGATAAAATGGATGTTGTTTTTGCAACTTATTATTTTTGATATTTGGGAAAATATAATAAAGATCAAAAACTCTTTTTATTATGCCCGTTTTTGATGTATAACAGGATCAATAGTTTCCATCGTTACTTTCCTTTTGTATGATTGGAGATGATGATGGGAGTTGCAATAGTCTTGATTTTTTGAGGCTTTTAGGGTATATCAACTTCCTTTTGGGATGTACTTTTTATGGAGATAATATAATGCAAAAATTCTTTTTAGCTATTGGGGTTTCTAGTATTACACTTGCCTCGTTCTGTGCTGTTCAGGCTGCTGATCCTGTGCATCATCGCCGTAATCCTTCTCGGGATCCTTCTCGTGGATCGGTTCCAACAATTTTCTCTAATCGGTATGTTTCTTCCTTACAGAATTTTGTTGGTCCATATGCAGGTGTAAGTGGATTGTATGAATCAGATTTTACCACTATAGATCACGATCACAATCTTGCAGGGGTAAATATTTTTGGCGGATACAACGTCGAAGATTATGGCGTGGTTTACGGTATTGAAGGCAATATCCGTTATACTTTTGATCTTGAGAATTTGGTTTCACGTGGATATAAATTGCATGGCTTAGGGGGATCATTGCGTGCCCGTTTAGGATATGAAGTTGTAGATTCTGTATTATTATACGGTACTGGTGGTGTATCTACTATTGAAAGATCTTATAAGAGTCCTGTCGCCAACAAAGATGTCATTGCTTTCCCTATAGGAGGAGTATTGGGTGTTGGTGCTGAGACCATATTAGTTGATAATATTATAGGTCGTTTAGAGTATACTGCAACTAAGTATAAATCTAGCACCATTAAAAATTGGAGACATTCAGCCTCTATTGGTATAGGAATGAAATTTTAATATTTATTCTTATTATAGTATTTAAGCCGGGCTTTAGCCCGGCTTTCCTTTTATAATTTTTGTCAATTTTTCATTTTTTTAGGGAATGATGATTCTATTCTATTTTTTAGGATAGCAGTGTGCGTTTTTGCTATCATATAACTTTTATATGATAGTTTTTATTTGTTGTACTAAATGATAAAAATTTTATTTTCTTGCTCAACAAATCTATTAATCGTGTGATATTTATGATCGCTAAGTTTAAAAGATATGATTGATACAAATTCGGGGGAGGAATAATTTTTTGTATAATATCTTACCATTATTTGTATCGCGAAGAGCTTTCCCCAATATTTTTGATATTTTAGCATTTATCTTGGTGGTTGGGATAATCATTGTTCTTTTCCATGGGATACAAGAAACTACAGTATCGCGTGATATTGTAAATATTGTTCCTATTACTCTTGATGTACATGTTTTGCCTAAATACGCATCTCGCACGACCTTGCGTATGCTAATTGCGATAGTCATTTCTTTGTTGTTCACTTTCATTTATGCTACTGTTGCGGCTAAGAGTCGTCGATTAGGTATGGTTCTTGTTCCTATTTTAGATGTTATGCAATCTGTTCCGATTCTTGGATTTTTAACATTTACAGTGATTTATTTTATGAATTTATATCCTGGAAGAGTTATAGGCGCTGAAATAGCAGCTATTTTTGCTATTTTTACGAGTCAAGTATGGAATATGACTTTTAGTATGTATCAATCTCTTTGTAGTATTCCAAAAGATTTGGAAGAAGTATCACATAGCTTTAGGCTTTCTGGTTGGCAAAAATTTTGGCATTTAGATGTTCCTTTCAGCATTCCAGGATTAGTATGGAATATGATGATGTCAATGTCAGGGGGGTGGTTTTTCGTCGTAGCTTCTGAAATGATTGTAGTTGGAGATGTCGTTATACCTCTTCCAGGAATTGGTTCTTATATATCATTGGCAATTAAAGAACGAAATTTATTGGCTGTTTTATACGCAATGTTAACAATGTTAGGGGTTATCTTTTTATACGATCAGTTATTATTTCGCCCTATGATTGCGTGGTCAAATAAATTTATTCTTGATAGAACTGTACCAATGCATTCATCTGATTCTTGGGTTTTATATTTATTTCGTAAAACAAATTTTTTGTGTTTTATACGATGTAGTTCTTGGAATTTTCGCTTTCCACTATCTAGTAATATTAAAAAATTATTTCTTATATTTAAAAAAATACAATTTAATTTTCCAAAAAATTTTCTCCAACTTTATTATAACGAGAAAATATCATATGTATTAGATATTATTTGGTTTTGTGTTGTATATAGTGTTATCATTGGGATAGCTTGGAAATCTATCGGATATATCTCTGATCATTTTACTTATCTTGACTTCTTGCATGTATTTTGGCTTGGATGTATTACAATGTTACGCGTGCTTGTTTTGATTATTGTCGCAACAATTATTTGGGTTCCTATTGGTGTGTGGATCGGTCTTCGTCCATGTATTTCTAGTAAAATACAGCCCTTTGCTCAATTCCTAGCTGCATTTCCCGCCAATGTTTTTTTCCCTTTCGTAGTTTCTGTTGTTTCTTACTATCATTTGAATCCAAATATATGGTTATCATTGTTAATGATATTTGGGACTCAGTGGTATATTTTGTTCAATGTTATTGCTGGTGCTAGTGCTTTTTCTAATGATTTTAAAGAGGTTGTGAGAAGTTTCCATATTACTGGTTGGCGTTGGTGGAGATATATCATTCTTCCAGGAATTTTCCCTTACTACATTACGGGGGTTATTACGGCATGTGGAGGTGCGTGGAATGCTAGTATTGTGTCAGAAGTAGTTAGCTGGGGGAATATTTATCTTAGAACTACAGGTTTAGGCGCTTATATTGCAGAAGCTACAGAAAAAGGAATCTTTCCAGAAGTATCTCTTGGTGTGTTTGTTATGTGTTTTTTTGTTTTATCGTTGAATCGTTTCTTATGGCATCCTCTTTATTTGTATGGTACACGTCACGTGCGTCTTAATTAATATTTATGATTTTGGAGTTGAACATGGTAAATATTACTACTAAGGCTGATTGTCTTTTAGAAATCCAAAATATTTGCCAAAGCTTTTTTCTTAAGAAGATGTCCAGTAATCTTCTTGTATTGGATAAAGTTAATTTTAATGTTTCTTCAGGAGAAATTGTTGGATTATTAGGTCGTTCTGGTTCTGGAAAATCTACTTTATTGCGTATTATAGCAGGTTTGGTTTCTCCATCTTCAGGTCAAGTTCTCTTCAAAGGGGAAAAAGTTAAATCTCCTCCAAAAGATATTAGTGTAGTATTTCAATCCTTTGCCTTGTTTCCATGGTTGACTGTATTGGAAAATGTTGAATTGGGTTTAAAGGCAAGAGGGATAGATCAAGAAGAACGTCGTAAAAGAGTATTGTCAGCGATAGATCTCATTGGATTAGATGGTTTTGAATCTGCTCATATCACAGAGATTTCAGGTGGTATGCGTCAGCGTGTCGGTTTTGCGCGTGCGTTTGTTGTTTTCCCTAGTTTGCTATTAATGGATGAACCATTTTCTGCTTTGGATGTTTTGACTGCTGAAAATTTACGTACTGATCTTATAGATCTTTGGATGGAAGGTCGACTTCCTATTAAATCTATGTTGATGGTAACTCATAATATAGAAGAAGCTGTGTTGATGTGTGATCGTGTGTTAGTTTTTTCTTCTAATCCTGGTCGAATAGCGGAAGAAGTTTTAATTTCTATTCCGCATCCACGCAATCGTCTTTCTCCGGAATTCCGACAAATTGTTGAAAAAATATATGCTCTTATGACGAAAAAAGAGGAGAAACGTTTTAATACTTTAGAAAATGCTCCAGGTTCAGGGATAGGAATGTTTTTGAGGCATGTGTCAACAAATTTATTATCAGGTCTTGTTGAAGCCATTATGGCACCTCCATATAATGGCAAAGCTGATTTGCCGGATTTGGCAAATAGTTTTCAACTTGAAGCAGATAGACTCTTTCATATTGGAGAATCGCTTCAATTATTACAGTTAGTTAATCTTAGTGAAGGGGATATTACACTAACAGAATCAGGAAGAAGATTTGCTAATCTGGGTACAGACGCTCGTAAAAGACTTTTTGCAAAACAGCTTTTGCAACATGTTCCTTTGGTCAATCTTATTCGACGTGTTCTTGATGAGCGTAGATTGCATAGTGCTCCTGTTGCACGATTTAGAAATGAACTTGAAGATTATATGTCTGAAGAATATGCGCAAGAAACTATTGAGACTGTTGTGTCGTGGGGAAGATATGCAGAACTTTTCTCTTATGATGAACAGAGCGAGCTTTTTAGTTTTGATAATCCGCAGTAATATTGAGAAATAGAGTATATTTTTATACGTTTTTCATTTGTTCCCATAATTGTTTGAGTGATATGCGATAATTGGGATAAAGAAAATGAAATCCGAGTGACTTAATTTTTGCATTGGATATTCTTTTATTATCTGCATAAAAGAATCTTGTGATAGGCGATATATCGGTTATATTAAAATATTTTTCTGGTGGAGGAGAGATTTCCATAAGAGAAGCTGCTTCCATTATTATATTTTGTGGAGGAGCAGGTTCGTCATCACTGATATTGAAAATACCTCCTAGATGATTATTTATCAGAAAAATAACGGATCGAGCGATGTCTTCTACACGAATTCTGTTAAATACTTGATTTTGTTTGATTAATCGTAGTGATTTTTTTTGTTTTATTGTGATAAAAGGATTACGTTGAGGGCCGTAAATTCCAGATAATCTTAAAATTGCGACTTTAATATTAAGTTTTTTTGTTATTGATAGCCACATTTTTTCTGCATTAACTCGTTGAGTAGCGATGCAAGAAATTGGATGTATAAAAGAATTTTCATTCACCCATTGTCCTTCACGATTACCATAGACACTTGTGCTAGAAAGGTATCCAATCCATTTGAGATGCGGTACTAATCTATGAAAATCTTCGCCCATGGATATGATACATGGATCTCCTGCATTCCCAGGCTTAATACACTGTACGATGTGTGTAGTATAATATAGCTTTTCCCGTAATGCGGTATCTATTTTTTGATTAGCAAATACAAAGGATGATATTCCCTTATTTTGTAATTCTGGGAAATTGGATACTGATCTTGTAGTTCCTGATGTGTGTATTCCTGCTTGTAATGCTTCATCTGCGATGAACTTTCCAGTATAACCAGCACCAAATATCATGAGATGCATCGTTAGATCCTAATCCATAAATAAGTTTTAAAAAACATTCGGGGGAGATTGTGTTTTTCACATGTAATTAACAATACACCATGTTTAGAAATCAAGATTAGTATAATGAGAAGAAGGAAGTAATCCTCTGATACGTTCTGACAGAAGAGGACGGAATGAAGGGCGGGATTTCATACGTTGATACCATTCTTTGACAATAGGAGCATTATCCCAGTCGATTTCTCCTAGATAATCAAGTGTCGAAATAGTTGCAGAGGCTGCAAAATCGGCATAGCTCATATGATTCCCAGCAATCCATGAGCGTGATTTGATGAGCCATGAGATATATTTTAGATGTTCTCGGATATTATTCCGTGCTATGCGTAACGCTTTAGAATCAGGAGATCCTCCTCCTTGTTCAGTGGTCATGTGTAATTTATAAACGCGTTCATGCACCAAAGGTCGTGTAGCATCTTGTTCCATTTGATGCATAAACCATTCGATCATTCTACGGGTTTCTGCTCTTTGTAATGGATCAGTAGAAAGAAGTCGATTCCTCTGTGTTACATCACCATATGTTTCATCAAGATATTCAGAAATAACGGTAAAACCACACAATGCTTGCATATGCTCGTCTACATAAACAGGCAGTGTACCAGATGGATTAAGCTCCAAAAATTCACGGCGTTTTCCCCAAGGGTATTCTTCTATCATATCAGGTTTAAATTCATATTCACTAAGAATTAATCTTATGAATCGTGAGCTGGATGATATAGGATAATGATAAAGTCTGGACATTGTACTAAGGATTTACCTTGATCTTTAAGAGTGAATATAATTAAGATTAAGTTGAACCTTTCTTTCTTATTGTATTATGTAGAGTTAATGGATGCAAGATACCGCTAAACACTCAAGCGAAATATTTGAGATATGATGTTGAGATATTCTATAATTATCGCACTTATTTTGGGAATAGTAGAGGGCATGACAGAATTCATGCCTGTTTCTTCAACAGCTCATTTATTGCTTGTAAGTCGTTTATTAGGCGTCGATTTAAGTGTTTTGACCGTTTTAGTTCAACTAGGAGCTGTTTCTGCATTATTATATGTGTATTTTAATAGAATTGTTTCTATTTTTTTTTTCTTCCCATTTAGTGCCGCTACACGGTATTTTTCACTAACTCTATTCTTTGGGTTTTTCCCTGCAGCAGTTGTTGGTTTTTTTGCGTATAACTTTATTAAATCAATACTATTTAAAGAAACGATAATTGCATATGTCGCTCTGATTATAGGAGGGGTTATATTATTATTGGTTGATCGTTTGAAGTTTCAATCAAAGTATTTTTGTATTGAAAAATATCCTATACTATTATCTATTAAAATAGGTCTTTTTCAATGTATTGCGATGATTCCAGGCGTATCCCGTTCCGGAGCTACTATTGTTGGTGCATTAATTTTAGGGGCTGATAAACGTTCCGCAGCAGAATTTTCTTTTTTTATAGCAATTCCAACAATTATAGGTGCTTGTGCGCTAGATTTTTATAAAAATTATAGCATTATAGTTAATGATATGGGAACAGAGATAATAATTGGTTGTATATCTTCTTTTATAACAAGTTTGATTGTTATACGATATTCGCTAAGATTTATAGCAAAGAAGGGATATACTCCATTTGCCTTATGGAGAATATTAATTGGTTTTATAGGATTGTCTGTAGAGATATTTTTTTAAATAAGCGTATTTTTTTATTACGCATTACTTACAATCATTATTTCAATCATTATTTTGAAAATAAATATCGTCCTTGATTTCTATTTCTATTTCTATGAGGATGAGTAAGAGAACAATTAGGTTTTGTATATCTTATATTGTAAATAGTTGTAAAAACAACAACTAAATAGTTGTGAATAAAAGATTGGGTAATATAAAAAAATAAGTAATTAGCAGAGTTTTTTGCCTATATCGCAATTATTTGAAAAATCACGGTATTGAGTTTCAATTTGATTTTTATGGGATATAAGGCGTTTCTTGATTTTAAATAAAAATGCATTGTAGTGCGTCACGCATTAAAAAACATTAGATGCAATTAAAGACATTTTTAGAAGTTATTTTTACTATTTTATTTGTTTGAATGAAAAGATCTTTCTTTTTTATTACGACTATTCTCTTTTTTAGCTATTCTTTTCCAAGGATCTTTTTGAGAAAGAATTGACCGGAGATATTCCATATTTCTCTTAGCTTCCTCAGGAGGTAGCTCATTCGATGCTATGGAATATGCCTCTTGGATACGTCCTTGCAAGCCAACTACTAGCGCCAAGTTTTGTCGTACACGGCTATCAGATCCTACCATTTTGGAAGCATACCATAGTTTTTCTTCTGCTGTTTTTAAATCTCCTATGAGGAGATAGGACATAGCCATATTGGAAACAATAGATGATTCATTAGGAGATAATTCTAGAGCTTTTTCATATTCTACGAGTGCTTCCGAATGTTTCCCCATTTGAGCGAGAATAGATGCTTTAGCAGAGACTAGCTTCCAATCAGGAATATCTGGTCTTTGTGCGCGAGAAACAGCATCGAGTGCTTCATCTAGATGTCCTGCATTTGCTAAAGCTTTTGCATAAGCGGCAAGTACGTCTTGATCTCTTGGATAAAGTATAGCCATTTGTTGCATTACAGCAAGAGCTTGAGAATTGTTTCCTACTCTTCTTAGTACATCTGCATACACAATTCCTACCATTTTGTTTTTAGTGTTTCTTTTGTATTGCGCGCCTATTGCATCTTTAACTTCTAATAGTTGGTCGTGATTCATATTTTCCAAGTATTCAGAATTGTCAAGATATGCTCTAGGCTTTAATAAGAAGCAGCTAGATACTAAAAATAGTGGAATTAAAATAATTGTGCGTTTTACTGTTTTTAAAAAAAAATTAAAAAAGGCAAATAAGGTAACCATATATTATATTTCCTTGAAATCACCTAGAAAAGAATATTGCTGACTGTTACTTAAATTTCCTCAAATACACTTTATTCAAAAATAATACAGTGTATTCACTTAGAAAAATAAAAAAGTTCTTCAATCTACAGCAATTATACTACAGTTATTTTTACTATCCACGTAATATAATAACCCTACGGTGTCATTATATTCTTTCATTATCTCTCCTGCAAGGGTAATTTATAAGTGATACGGGTAATAGTTATCATTTAATTATTATTAATGTCTCAGTATTTATGGTTAAAATTGTCATTTTAACATAAGATCACTCTATTTTAACCATTGGGGGAAAGTAGATCTCACCTTGATTCCATTAATGGTTAGCTCCATAGATTTTACCATAGCGTTATTGATTTTATCTATTCTGGCTATTGCTAGAGCTTTTTTCCCTACAACGACTCCAAGTGTTCCAATTTTTATATTATCAGCGATGAGAGAGGATCCTCTAGGGGGGAGTGCATCACTTCCTGTGATAATTGTTGGACGTCTGCGTATTATATTACGGTGTTGCATGCGTGATACGACTTCTTGCCCAATATAGCAACCTTTCGTAAAGGAAATTCCTTTTATAAGGTCCATCGAGGCATCGTGGGGAAATATTGTAGATGATAAAAAATCAGTGTCAGGATCCACAATCCCATAAGTAATTCTAAGTTCATTATATGTTTTGATATCAGAAGTAGCGTTGTTATTATGCCCCAATGTTCTATGAAGCAATACATTGGCTATTGAAAATCTTTCATCAACAAAGGAAAGATTATTGGAATTATGTTCCTGATTCCAAAATAATGTGACTCCATCTGTCGATTGAGTTTCTATAGTAACATTTGAGCGTAATTTATAGAAAAGAAGCCTTTCCATCAAAGAATCACATTGATTCATGTCTGTTTCTAGCATGAAAACGTTTTCTTCAACTTTGCTAATTAAAAAATAAAATAAAATTTTTCCTTGAGGAGTAAGAAGTGCACTACCACGTGAGATTTTCAAAGGCAGTGAGGTTATATCGGCTGTGATAATACCTTGTAAAAAAGATACAGAAGAGTTACCGCTAACTTTAACAAAGGATCGCTCAGATAGGTAAACAGATGTCATTCATTTTCTCAAAAAGATCGTATTGCATGTATTACTAATAGCTTTTAGATATGATAAACCTCCTTTACGGTTATGCTATCTCTTCTAAGAATTATAAGGATTAAGTTACATTGTTCAGTAAAATTATTTTTTTTACTGAACAACTCTTTCAGGTGAAAATTCTCCTGATAACATGCGGGAAATGAGTGAATTGAGTAATAACTCTACTTTGTCTTCACCTTGGATACGTACTGTTTCGCGAATTGCTTGAGTAATAGCAGCATTAGCAATAATTTCTGGCTCTATGCCATCTGCTATACCGCCTGCCCAAGCTTCATTCTGATACTCAATCGCAACTTGCATTTTTTCATGAAAGAGTAGAGCATCAAAATCTTGTTTTTTCTCTTCTGCGCTACGTATACTTGCCATAGTTTTTACTCCTAGCTAATAGACTACCACTGGTTCTTTGGTAATATATAGATCTCAGCACAATAGCATTATCAAAGATGAATCTTTACTACAGTTGAGAAGATCAATTTTATACACAAGATATTGTATAACTATCAAATAGTACAGCTATTTCAGACTAAAAAATGATGTTTCAATATTAAATAATTATACAAATAGAACGTAATTGAGATAATTATGTTTATTTCTATCTTATAATGATAACCAAATATAGTGAGAAAGATGTATCTGTTATACACAAGCCTTTAGAAATTTTTATGCGATTTTACACAGAAAAAAGGATAATTTTTTATAAAATATAACAGTAGATTACTGATATAAAGTATTATTTCAAAATATTTGACACATACATGGCAAAAGGCGCTGATACTCTTTTTTTATTGCTTTTTGGTGGTTTATGTTCAATTTTTTATAATGGATAAAAACATTTTTATCTTTAAGTGACACGTTGGATAGTTGTCGCGTTTTTCGCATTAAGTTGTTCAACTTTTTAGTGGTATGACCTTTTATTATGGCCTATTTTCTGGGGAGGTCTCCTCTTTTTGCGCGAATATTTATAAAGATGCAGAAATATAAGAATGTTTTTTGACGGTGATTCGCTCTATTTAATATTCCAAACAATCTATGGGAAACATGTAATAGACATATAATTTGTACTATCTAAAATTTGAAAATTTTTAAAAACAATTATGTGGTGTAAAATATTTTATCATTGACTTCCCCAACAAACCAAACTGGAATTTATGATACACACAATTATAAAGGCGCACAGATAAAAGTATTTTCGTCTTTTTGACACGTATTATTTTGGGAAAAAATAAGCGAATAACTGCTGTAAAAAAAGAATATTTTTTCAAACTATTTCAATTTTTCATTAGGCTAAGGATGTGAACATATAAGATATGTTGTTTAGAGATATAATGATGAATAAAAAATGTTTAATAAAAATGGCATCTCGATATTTTTATTACGATTCTTTGAAAAAGATATATTTTTTATTGAGTGTTTGTACAACGGGTTCTTGATGAGTTGCTTCAAAATAATCATAGCCTATTTTAATCATATTCCAGAAAGGATAACTTGGATGATTGCGATAGCGTCGCATATTTTTTGATGTCATTCGGAAAGGAAATGCTTGTATTTGTATGTACGGCTGGATTTCTCCTCTGAGTGTATCCCGTACAATGGCATATATTTCTTTCATTTGTTTGTTATTCATTGCGTAGCAACCTGCAGAAATACAGTCGCCGTGAATCATGATGTCATTTCCTGTTCTGTTATGTTCTTTATCAAAATCGTTGGGGAATCCGATGTTGATTGATAGGAAGTATTTTGAATTAGGATTTAAGTTATTCAACCCAATATAGTAGAATCCTTCAGGGGCTTGTCTATCTCCTATTTCCATCTTAGGGCCGATTATGCCTGACCATGCGCATATTTTATATGCCTTCAACATAACATATTTTGCATCATCATTACGTTTCCATATTTCAAGGATATTCTCCTTTTTAAAGATTCGTATCAAAGTAGGCTGATAAGCAGTAGTTTTGTTTTTTATCATAGATAAAATGAGGCTATTTGGTAGGGGATACTCTGCTTTATCAATTAATGGCTGGTGATGATGGCATCCATTGAGAAATATCAATAATGAGAATAGTAAAAAATTATATAAATTTTTCATTTTTTGATTATCTGGTTAAGAAACAACATTACAACTGATAACTACTTATAAGTTTCGTCCAATATTTAAATATTTTTCATGGCGGTGCTTGCGAATATCTTCGCCGGAATATGTTGCCGTTTCTGATAAAAATTGGTTTATTACTTTGCCAACAGAATAAATAGCTTGTGCAGGATTTCTATGAGCTCCTCCTACAGGCTCTGGAATGATTTCATCAATTACGGACATAGATTTTAAGTCGGATGCTATTATTTTCATAGCCATGGCTGCTTGTGCTGCACGAGAAGAATCTCTCCAGAGGATTGAAGCAGCACCTTCTGGAGAAATAACACTGTAAATAGAATGTTCTAACATATAAACAAAATTAGCTGCAGCGATTCCCATTGCTCCACCAGAGCCACCTTCGCCAATAATAATAGAAACCATTGGTACTTGCAATTTCAAACACATTTCAGTTGAACGGGCAATTGCTTCTCCTTGTCCACGCGCTTCTGCGTCTACTCCAGGATATGCTCCTGCTGTATCTACGAATGATATGACTGGTATTTTAAATCGATCAGCTAATTGCATAAGACGTATAGCTTTACGATATCCTTCTGGTCGTGGACTACCGAAGTTATGTTTGATCCTTGACTTTGTATCAGATCCTTTTTCTTGTCCTACAATCGCGACAGGCTGTCCATGAAACCTTGCAAGACCAATTTGCATTGCTGGATCATCTCCAAACAGGCGATCTCCTGACAGGGGAATAAAATGGGTAAAAAGGGCAGTTACATAATCAATATAATGGGGTCTATTAGGATGTCTAGCAACTTGAGTTTTCTGCCAAGGGGTGAGTTTTGAATAAATCTCACATAGGTTTTTACGAACATTTTCTTCTAATTCATGAATTTTGTCGGAGTAATCACTACACTCATCCTCGTGAGATAGTTTTTTAAGTTCATGAATATTCGCTTCTAGATCAGATATTGGCTTTTCAAAATCAAGATAATGATGCATCGCAGGAACGTACTCTCACTGTAAAAAATATTTGATGGATGCTTAATTCTAGTATTTCTTTTTCTTCTTAGCAAGAGGATGATGATCTTGAACTAATTTTTGCAGTTTATAAGGTAAAAGGTGAGTGTATATTTGCGTCGTTGATATGTCTGTATGTCCTAAAAGTATCTGTATAGTTCGTAAATCAGCTCCGCCTTCCAGAAGATGACTTGCGAATGCATGGCGTATTACATGGGGAGAAATGCTTTCATTTTGTATACCTGCACGAGAAGCTAATCCTTTTAATTCTCTTGCAAATACTTGACGTGATAGATGTCCTAACTTTGCAGATGATGGGAATAACCAAGGACTATCTTTCATCTTTTTAGTAGAAGAATGGGCTTTTTTGTACATTTGTAGTGCATGTAATGCAGAAGGAGAAAGGATAACCAAGCGCTCTTTATTCCCTTTCCCTCGAATGATCATTGTACGTTCTTTTAAGTTTATAGTATGGTAGGGAAGCGTTACTAATTCACTTACACGCATACCAGTAGCATACAATAGTTCTATCAATAAAAATGTACGGATACGTTGCCACTGACCTGGAGAAGGATTGTTCGCTTCTATTTGAGCTTGTTCTAAAAGATTAGCTATGGTTTTTTTGTGTAATATTTTAGGAAGCGTATGGTTTTTTTTTGGAAGTGTGAGGGTGTCAGCGGGATTATCTTTGCGAAGTTTTTCACAACAAAGAAAACTATAGAATTGCCGTATTACAGATATTTTTCTTCTTTGAGAACTCGCTACTAATTGTCTTTGAAAAAGATCATGTAAATAGGCAATAAGATGATCTGTAGAAACTTCTAATAGTGATATTTTATGATTATAGAAGAATAATTGCATTTCTTCTAAGTCTCTTTTATAAGCAGATAGTGTATTAATGCCAGATCCTCGTTCACAGCTCATCATTTCTAAAAAAAGGCTGATAACGTTTTGATTTCGTAATTTTTTTTGTTCTATTTTTTCCAAGACGTTTCAAAACCGATTCTTGTTATCTACTTATCTACAAAAATTTATGATTTATTTTATTCATCAACATCAACTTCATCAATCAAATTGATTGATGATTTCATAGTGGTATTTTGGTGATTCTGTCAAATTATTTTGGTTGATTTAGGAGATTGATGATGTATAGAAAAGGTGAGGGTGGTAAAACATCCCTCGGTAAGTGGAGCGAATATACTATCCTAGTTATTGATATGGTTTTATTACTTTTAAGGGATTCAAATAGATTCGGGGAAAAATATTTTATCCCATGATGTAGAGCAAAAAAACTAATAGCAAAAGCTAAGGACAAAAATTAATATCAGATTGCAAGAGCTGTAGAAATATTTTTTAAATATAATTGTTGAATTTGGTGTTTATCCTAAAAAATGCAATATAAGATATACAACTCAATAAGTGCAGTAAATTTCTTAAAGAATAGATGTTCTGGAAAGTGATGTGGATGTAATGTTGGGAAAATACGAATAAAAATATTCTTAAGACGAAAATATTTTGGGAAAATGACGTAAAAATTTGAACAATACACAGTATTATAAGAAAAGTAGTTATTGAGCAATTGTGTAAAGAAAATGGCAAGGTTAATGCGCTAATGTTCCTCAAGAGTATTTTTTTCATCGGGAGAAAAAGCTTCTATAGATAGTGCATGTAATTCTTTTTTGATTTCGGGATGTAGTAGTTCATATATTTTCCTATGTCTTAAAATTCTACTCATTCCTGTAAATTGTGTAGATATAATCTTTATACGGATGTGTGTTGTTCCAAGTCCATTAAATTGTGGTTGATGTCCGATATGAAGATGGCTTTCGTTTATTACTTGTAAATCATCTGGAGATAATCCAATACGGATTTTGTCTGTTATTCTGTGGATAAGTGATATGTGATAGGTTTGCATTTTTTTTCCTATTTATTGTATATGGTGATCATAATGGTTATTTTTTGGAACTTTTCTTGTTTTATCTTGTATAGTCAGTTACAATAGTCATCATGAAACTTGATTCAAAGTATTTCGATCGTATTCGAACTCGTAAAAAAAGAAAAAAGAACGCTCCAAGCCGTAAATCTTCCATATGTCAATGGGATGATTGCAAGGCTATAGGAGAATATCGTGCTCCAGTTGGTAGTGGTGCCGAAGATAATTTTTTTGTTTTTTGTCTTGATCACGTAAAAAAATATAATAAGGGATATAATTATTTTGTAGGTCTTTCTGATAGTGAAGTTGGACGTTACCAAAAGGAAGCAATAACTGGGGATCGTTTTACTTGGACATCTCATTTATATGCAGCACGTTATCCCGCAGACGACTCCTTTTTCAATGATTGTAAAAGTTCCTATGGCCATTTTGCCGATAAATCAGATAGCCGTGTAAATTCTATACAGTATAATGCGTTTGAAATATTGGGTTTGTCATATGATTCTTCTTCCGAAGAGATAAGAGGAAGGTATAAATATTTGGTAAAAAAACATCATCCCGATGCAAATGGTGGATACAGTGGATCGAGAGAAAATTTTCAAGCTGTTGTCCAAGCATATCAGGTATTAAAGAAATCTGGGTTTTGTTAGATAAAATATCTAATCCTTTCAGGATATATGCTCTTCTTTCCAATATCTTGTATAATTCTATCGCATCCTCTGCGTTCAAGAAATAGAATAAAAAATCCCCGTGAAGTTTTTAAAACGTAAAAATCATCGCTAATTTGTAACTTTTTACTTACTTAATAGTGTGAATAAAAAAATACGTTCGCAATTTTTTTTCAAGAAGACTTTTCGGACGTTTCGGACGTTTTTTCGAGTATTTGACGACGTAAAATACGCATGCGAGCAGAGAGGTTTTCTTCTTTAGATTTCAAGAGAAATAGATCTAATCCTCCTTGGCGTTCAACGGAACGTAAGGCGTATTTCGAAATACGTAGCTGATATTTTTGTCCTATAACGTCTGAAATTAGTGTAATTTTGCAAAGATTTGGAAGAAAACGTCGTCTGGTTTTATTATTAGCATGGCTTACTTTATTCCCTGACATGACAGTTTTTTTCGTTAACTCACAAACTCGCGACACAGTTTTGCTCCTTTTATTTGAATAGGGGAAAAAATCTTTTATTTTTGATCTATAGAAGCACTTTCAGATAAGCAATACATAGAAACTATACTATCAAATATAACTTTCATTATACAATCGTACTGATATCGTTTCATACATCTATAATTTTATAATTTCTAGTCCCATTTTACCACATTTCTCCGTGAGATCATAATATATTCTCAATAAGGAAGATGCAATGACAATAAAAAAAATATGATTTTATCTGATATTCTTTCCATGCATATATAAGATGGAAATTTTCAAATTTTCATGATGAAATCGGGTAATGATTTCATCAAACCAAAATATAACATGCTTTAGGAAATACGTATATTTTTTGTCGATGACATTATAATTTTACGGGAACATCTATCATTTTTATTATATTTCATCATTATGTTTCTTTATGCAAGAGTATTTTATTTAAATTGATCTTTGCGCATGCGCAGTTCGGTAAAAACCGCAAGATTGCTTGCACCTATCATGTTTAAATTTTTGCGCAAAGAGGTATTTTTTGTTCGCAAGAAGGGATTAACTTTCTTTTCAATAGATAGAGTAGTGGGGTTGGTATAAAGATTTTGAGAACGTAGAAATTTTATTTTGGAATAGTATTTTTTTAAATCTAGATTGTTAGGATCGCAAGACAAGGCGAATTTAGCATTGTTTTCTGTATACTCGTGTCCGAAATAAATATGGGTTTTATCCTCGCAAGATTTTATTTTTTCCAATGATTCAAACATTTCGGCATAACTTCCTTCAAATATTTTTCCGCATCCTAAGGAAAACAAGGTATCTCCTACGCAAAGGATATGATCTTTTGCAAAATGATAACATATATGACCGATAGTATGTCCTGGAGTAGCTATAATTTTTACTGGATGGGATCCAAAGTCAAAGGTATCTCCATCAGCTAATCCATGATCTATCCCTGGGATATTAGTTAATTCTTGTAGAGGTCCAAATATTGTGCAATTAAAGATTTTTTTGAGTTCTAAATTAGCGCATGTATGATCTTTATGGTGATGTGTATTTAAGATGTGAGTTAGAGACCATCTTTTTTTTTCGAGCATTTTTAGAATAGTATGCGTATCAGGGGCATCAATGGCAGCTGTTAATTGATGTTCTTGATTATGCATAAGCATGCAAAAATTATCATAATAGAGGGATATAGTGATATTGAGTGGTGCCATATTTTTTCTTTTAAAGTATTGTTTTGTATAACGGTTTATACTGAGGTAAAAAAAAGACTATTATTATCATTAATCTATTGAATAGAGTATTGTAAATGCGAATTGATCTCATTGGAGTACAACAGTTTTATAATTCTTCCCTTGGCAAATGTACTACAGATTCTATATCAAAAGTTTTGTCAAAAACATGGAACGATGTTACAGGATGTCGCTTATTAGGATTAGGCTATGCGATTCCTTTTCTTTCCTGTTTTAATGGAAAAGCAGAATGCAAATTAGCGTTTATACCTGCGGAACAGGGGATAACAAAATATACATATCAAAATTTTTCTTCAACTGTATTGGTATATGAGGAAAGATTGCCACTCTTAGATTCTTCGGTTGATTGTGTTTTAATAGTTCATTACTTAGAATTTGTAGAAGATCCTCTTGTAATGTTGTGTGAAGTTTGGAGAGTATTATCATCAGGTGGTCGTATGATCATTATTATTCCTAATAAGCGTGGTTTTTGGGCACATATGGACCATACTCCGTTTGGTTTAGGGAAGTCTTACTCGTGGTATCAGCTTGTTTCTCTATTAAAAGAAGCTAATTTTACTGTATCGCAAACTTCAGGATCACTTTTCCCCCCCCCTACGAATAAGAATTTCGTTTTAAAATTATGGTCTTTTTTTGAAAAAATTGGTAGTAATTTTGGGCCAGGATTTGCTGGAGTTTATGTGATAGAAGCAAGAAAAATTTTATATCAAGGGATTCCAGTAATAGAATCTAAAACTAAGCATATGCCTGTGCCAATTTTGGTTCCACACACTGCTTCAACTTTAGACAATCAATTTACTGCCACTAGTCCAGACAAAAAGTAGTCTTTACTTCTATCAAAAAAATAAATTTCATGTATCAGGTGATTATGACATATTTTTTTGTAAGTGTTTCAAAGCGTTTTTCGTTGTTTCTGGAAGATATAATTGAGGATTATCGCGAACGGTCTCAAGCAAAAGATTATTGCTCTCATGTTCCATTTTTTCTTGAAGTTCTGCAAAAAAAATTTTTCTTGGCATGCAAGGAGGTATTGGTTTCAAAACTCTTACTTTAAAATTTCCTGGATAACGCATAAATTTTCCGCGTGGCCAAAACAATCCAGCATGTACGACAATTGGGATAACTGGAACTGAAAGAGAATCATAGATATGTGCAATACCTCTTTTATAAAGAGGCTTTGCACCTGGAGGGCGACGTGTTCCTTCGGGGTAGATGATCAATTGGCGATTATTTGCAATTGCTTTTTTAGCACGATTGATAATACTATTAATATTAATATATTTGGAATTACGTTTAACGCCAATCATTCCTTGTTTAAGAAAATAAAATCCTAGGATTGGTATATAAAAAACAGTATGTTTTAATATAAAAATGGGATCTTGTATGCAGGTTAAAAAGTAAAATGTATCCCAAGATGATTGATGTTTGATTGATATAATACATCCTGTAGTTGGAATATTTTCTATCCCTTCTATTTGAATATTGGTTTTCGTAATATATTTTAATAATATTTGGTTTATATGTGCTGATTTTTTGGCGAGAGACAAGGACTGTTTTCGCGTGATAAAGCAACATAGTAACAAAAAAATTATTGATGCTATAAAAGTATGCATGAAAAAGACTATATTAAAAATCAAAGATCGAATAAAAATCATAGTCATATAACCCATTTGTATCTTTTTTTTAAAGTAGCGTTATAAAAAATTGTGACGCAACTCATCTTGTGCTGATAACAGTAAAATCTTTACATATTCTACGAAAATTACCGTTAGCATTTTCATATTTAAGATTAAATTGTTCTTTTGTAAATAATGGCTTATTACGGGATACGGAATAAACTGGATTGTATTATTTATTTTATTTAATTCAAGGAATGTTCTCGGCATATGATAGTCGTGAGTAACGACGAGAATACGATAAAAATTATTTTTTTTAGCCCACTCATATGCTTCTAGAGCATTTCCTTCTGTATTTATTGCTTCATATCCTATATCGATGCAACATTTTGCTAAATTTTGTCGTATAGGGATTTTTTTGAGCAAAATATCTTTGCTAACAGAATGATGAACTCCTGATATAAAAACTTTGGATCCAATGTTTTTTTCAAGTAATTCAAAAGCTTTTTCTATTCTAATATTTTCTCCTGTTAATACAATAATAGCATTGACAAATGGATTTTCAGGTATGCGAATGTTATGAATATATTGTGCAAATGAGATAAATCCTACGATAAGACAAATTAAAAACATAACAAGACTATACCAATAATAGCGCAAACTTTTCCCTTACACGTTTTATAGCATTTCATTGCTTGGAATAGATTTCTATTTTATTTTTTAATATTCCTACATTATAGGTTTTTCATAATATTACCTAATTTATAAAAAATATTGAGTACTATCAATATCATGTATAGTTTATTTAGCGTGGTATTTATATAATTTAAAATAATGCGTGGAAATTATTTTTTTATGCTTGTACATAAGGATATATAAAAAATAATTGAGAATATAATCTATTATGTTTGTTCCCTAAAAATGATGATAGAATGATGTAAGTGATTGTTATATGCAATATTTTAAATAAATTTTTCTTTCATATTCTTTTTCGCGTATTTTTCATTCCATAGCGCTTGTACCAGGAATAAAATGAAATAGGTAGAAAAATGATGTAGCATAATGTGCTAAAGATGATCATCTTCCATAAGAAATGTATCATGAATGCAACATAAACTACAGAACACAATACAATAGGTAGCACAAATTTTACATTAATCTTTTTCCCAGACCAAACTGGTAATCGTGAACATAATAAAAAGCTGATAACTATTGCATAAATTGCTGATCCATACCCATACATTACACTAATTTTAACGCCCAAAAAACTTAAATACAATGGTAGCATGAGCAATATTGCTCCTAGCGGAGCTGGTATACCAACAAAATACTCGTTTTGCCAAGATTCTTTGTAATCGCATTCATTCATAATATTAAAGCGTGCTAAACGCAAACAGACTGCAATTGTATACATAAGAGCTATGCTCCATCCAAAAGCATTAGCTTTCTGTAAAACAGCAATATAAGTTACTAGGGAAGGGGCAACACCAAAATTAATGACATCTGCCAGTGAATCCAGCTGCGCACCAAATCTTGAAGTCGCTTTCATTAATCGAGCAATACGACCATCAATTCCATCAAGAAAAGCGGCCACAAGTACCATACATACCGCCGTCTCATAATTTCCTTCTATAGCTGATCCGATTCCACTAAATCCTGCGCATATCGCCAGAATCGTTGCTAAGTTAGGAAATAAAAACTTTAAAGGAGGAGTTTCTTTTCCTCGTAAATTCTGTGTCTTATCCTCATAAGTAAAGGTTTTTTTTTCATCATTTTCATAAAATGCGAACTCATTTAGAAAATTTTCATGATCCTTGTTGTCCATGGGGTATTTCTTTCACCTATACCTATTACATAAATTTTTTCCTGTCAGTTACGACATACTAATAAGGGTGGCCTATTTGAATTGAATTCAGCTATTACAGTTTCGCCGGCCACAGTTTTTTGACCAATTTCAACTCGTATATTGGCACTTTTAGGTAAGAAAACATCTACTCTTGATCCGAATCGGATGATTCCAAAACGCATACCTGCTTCAACTTTCGTAGGCGGTTTAACCCAGCAAACGATTCTGCGGGCTATAAACCCTGCAATTTGCACCACACCAACATTACCATGAACTGTTTTAATAGCTAAACTATGTCTTTCATTTTTTTCACTTGCTTTATCGAGAGAAGCATTCACAAATTGTCCATTACGATGAACACTTTTAAGTACTTCCCCACTAATAGGTATGCGATTTACATGACAATCAAAAATATTCATGAATATGGAAATGCGGTACATAACCTCATCATCTATTTCCAGTTCTGGGGGTGGAGCTATTTCATAGATTGCAGATACATGACCGTCTGCAGGACTAATGAACAAATCAGGATCTACAGGCGTAACTCTTTCTGGATCCCGGAAAAAATAAGCGCACCAAACAGTCAGCATGCTCCCTAACCATAATAAAGAACTAGACCACATCCCGAAAATTATTGTTATCGCCATAAAGAATATTATAAAAGGCCAACCATGAAAGTGAATGGGCACTATAAAGTTGCGAATCGCTTTGATGAGATTCATGGATATAAGTTCTCCTTTATAATATTGGGGGGATATTTAGATACCAAGATGCGAGTTTTATCAGAATACACCATTAATGTAAATGTTTAATTATAGCATAGTTAGCTTCTTGTTGATATATTATGTAGATGAAAAAACATTTAAGTTTATTTTAATTTTTCTGTTGTTTTTTCCACATAGTGGCGTAAATACACCCTTGTGATATCAGGTCTTCATGGGAACCATATTCTACTATCTTTCCTTTATCTAAGACAAGGATGTTGTCGGCATCAGTAATAGTAGACAACCTATGAGCGATCACCAAAGTAGTTCGATTTTTGGATAGGATAGATAATGCTGTTTGAATATGCCTTTCTGTAATTACATCAAGAGATGAAGTGGCTTCGTCAAAAATCATGATGGGTGGATTTTTAAGAATGGCACGTGCTATAGAGATACGCTGTTTTTCTCCTCCGGATAGTTTTAATCCGCGCTCTCCTACTATGGTATCGTATCCATTTGGTAATTTCATTATAAATGACTTGATTTGTGCAGTTTCGACTGCATTATCTAGATCTTGTTCGGATGCATCAGGGTTTCCATAGAGAATATTATAGCGTAAGGTATCATTAAACAAAATGGTATCTTGAGGGATAATACCAATGGTTTGACGCAAAGATTCTTGTGTGACTGTTTTGATATCTTGTCCATCAATTTCAATGAAACCGTTTTGTATATCATATAATCTATAAATAAGTTTTGAAATAGTTGATTTTCCAGCTCCAGATTTTCCAACCAATGCTGTTTTCTTGCCAGGGGCAACTTCAAAAGAGATTCCCTCAAAAATGCAGTTATCGTGATTATATGAGAAAAAGACGTTATTGAAAGTGATGTGAGCATCTTTTATTTTCAAATCTTTTGAATTTGGCGCATCTTGAATTTCTATTTTTTCGTTTAAGATATTAAAGAGTTCCTCTATTTCTATAAAACTCTGGCGAGAATCACGGTAGATTGTCCCGAGAATATTTAGAGGCATAGATAGCTGATTGAGTAAGGCGTTGATGAGAACAAAATCTCCAATGGTTTGTTCTCCTATATACACAGCATGGGAAGATATAAGCATTATTATAATCATCCCTATGCTAAAAATCACTCCTTGTCCGAAATTTAACCATCCCAAAGAGGTTGAAATAGATATTGCTGCATTTTTGTATCGTGATATACTTTTTTCTAATATCTGTATTTCTCTTTTTGCAGAATTGAAATATTGGACTGTTTCAAAATTAATTAGAGAATCAAATACTTTAGCATGGCACTCATGTAGCAATTGATTCATTTTTTTAAAAAGACCCATACGCCAATTGCTGGCTATTATAGTAAACCAAACATAAGATAAAACTGTCATTGCTACGACACCAACATAAACACTACCATAGCTACGCCATAGGAAAGCTATGGAAATAATAAATTCTAAAACTGTTGGTATAAAATGGATAACGATGATGCGAATAATTGTTTCGATAGATCTCGTACCATTACTTATGACAGAAGATAATTTGCCAACTTTATAGTTAATGTGAAAACGTTGCGATAGTTTATAAACATGTGATATTACTTGATGATATAAGGTACATGTGGCTCCTTGACCTACTTCTGCAAATAAAAAATCACGTATCTGGTTTGAGATCAGACTTACAACACGCATTGTTCCATAGGAGATTATTAAGATAACTATTCCCACAGATAGATAATGTGTGGTTTTACTAATTGTTGATTGTTCAAGTAAAGTGTCTGTAATCCACTTAAATAAGAAAGGAATGCCGAGTATAACCAGTTTAGACGCTAGAAGAAAAAGCATCGCTCCTATAATTCGCGCCTTCAGATCCCACCTATTTACAGGCCACATATATGGCCAAATTTTTTTCACAATTTTTAGTAAAGGAAAACGTGAAATGTCCATTTGAAAGATCTTCGTCAATATGTCAGTACAGATAGATCTGTACCTTACTTATTAATAGTAATCAAGGGTACGATGAGTTTTTACCTCAGGGAGAGATCTAGTTTCTTAATTAATATAAAGAAAGTAATTAGTTTTACTAGATTATTTACAAATAGAGATTGCATCACATAAATATACTGAGAATATTTGAATAAAAGAACATGAATATGCCGAAAAAATGAATTTTTCGGCATATTATCGACTTAATTGTTTGTTTTTCTACTATTTTTCCCATCTAAAAGGGTTGGGGACAAATAGATGATTATAGCTACAACAACTATAGAAAAGACAATGACACGTACTGTATCAATAGGTTGCTTCAATATGAAAGTGCCAATCAGAGCCATCAAAAGTGGTGCAATGTACTCCATGATTCCCAAAGTTGCCAGTTTAGTTCTTTGAATACCATATGCAAATATACAGAAAATGAGGGAATTAATTAATCCGTATCCCATTAAAAGTAAGGTGTCTGATGTTGTTTTGAGAAAGAAATGTTCTCCACCTGAAAATGCTACCCATAAAACATACAAGGATGCGGGAATAGCTAGAATACACATTTCCACAAAGAATCCCTCGCTAGAATTAACTGGAATCGTTTTACGTGCAAAGCAATAAGCGCTCCAAGTTACAGCTATAGACAAAGACAAAAGTGGTATTCCACTATGAAAAGTCATGATCAACAAGGATAAAATAATGAGTAATGCGGCAATAATTTGCAGAAAATTCAAACGTTCTTTCAAAAAAACTGCTCCTAAAAATACGGAAATAACAGGAGTAACGAAAAAACTGAAAGACGTTAAAAATACTTCTCCTGATAAGAGTGCATAAACGAAAAAACCCCAATGAGTGGCAAGGCAGGCTGTGCTGAATATAAGCATGGCAAGCAATTTTGGATTTGTGAGAGTAGATTTTAATGCAGAGGATCCACCAGAAAAACAATAAAATGCACAAAAAGCTCCAGGCAAGGACCATAAGACGCGATGAGAGATCACCTCAGCTACACCGATGTGTTCTAAGAATTGTGTATATAAAGGAACTATTCCCCAGCTTATGTATGCACAAAGCGCGTATAGAGTTCCCATTATTGTTGGCTGAAAATTGTTTTTTTGTTTCGAACTTTTGGGATATTCTTTCTTATTTTTTTCTTTACCATAGTTTTCCCCCTATCATCTCATCATAGTAGTAACACTACTATTCCATGATATAATAGGTTGTAAAGAGATTAACTATAACTATACGATTATGATATACAAGTTCTTCGCAATTTATTTGTTGTAAATTTAATATTTTTGTTTCCATCGAGTCATGCGTTTTCCAGTTTTAGGATCTTTATAGTCTTCTAAAATAAACCCCTTATTTTCTAGTTGTTCCCTGATATGATCTGCTGAAGAAAAATTTTTCAGCTTTAGAAGAGTGAGACGTTCTTCTACTAACTTTTCAATGGCTGTTGAGACATTTTTATTAAGAGGTTCTTCGAAAACTTCGATTCCTAGAATATGAGCGCTAGCGTTAAATACAGGAAGTAAATGAGGATTTTTTGTACTTTTACGGGCTAATTTATGAAGTGCTTGTATTGCTGATACAGTATTAAGATCATTACATAAAGCAGAAATAACATCAGGATCAACTGTACCTTTAGGTGTCGTAGTTTTAGGCCACTTAGATAATAGTGTTTCAGCTTCTATTAAGCGTTGAACAGTAAAATCAATTGGTTCTCGATAATGAGTCATGAGCATAGCAAGGCGTATGACTGAAGAGGGCCAAGTTCGTCCTCCGAATTTTTTCGTTTCAAGGAGTTCATTGATTGTAATAAAATTTCCATTTGATTTGGACATTTTATGGCCCTCTAAATTGAGGAAACCATTATGAATCCAGAAATTAGATGTTTTTTCTATGCGATAAGCACAACAAGATTGCGCTATTTCATTTTCGTGATGTGGAAAAATTAAGTCAAGTCCTCCTCCGTGGATATCAAATACTTTTCCAAGATAATGAGAAGACATAGCTGAACATTCGATATGCCATCCAGGTCTACCTCTATTCCAAGGGGATTCCCATCCTGGTTCTGAAGGAGTAGATTTTTTCCAAAGAACAAAATCAGAAGGATGTTTCTTATGAGATTTTTTTGGAACACGTGTTCCTATTTTTTGATCATCTATTATACGTCTAGAAAATGATCCGTAATCTGGGATAGAATTTGTGTCAAATAGAATTTCATTATTCGCTTGGTAAGCGTGTCCATGTGATATTATTTCTTGAATTAAGCATATCATTTGAGGAATATGGTCGGTAGCACGTGGTTGATGTGTCGGGGGAAGGCATGCCAGACGAGTTGTATCTTTTATGAATTGTTTTGTATTTTTTTCCGTGATGATATGTATGGCATCATCGATCGATATAGATGGATATTCCTGACGCGCACGTTCAATTATTTTATCGTCGATATCAGTGATATTGCGGACATAAGTTATGTTTTTTTCTCCATAACAATGCCGTAACAGGCGATATAATACGTCAAAGACGATTGTGGGTCTAGCGTTGCCAATATGGGCAAAGTCATAGACGGTTGGACCACAAACATACATCCTAATATTCGAAGGATTGATAGCTTGGAATTGCATTATTTTGCGTTCCAGAGTATTATAAATCATTATTCTTTGATGCATCAGAAAAGCCTTGTAGATGAGTTGACGTTGCCACATGTTATTCTATTTGGAACGTGAACTGTTTTTTCGCAACTTTAGTTTATATATGGTTAGGGGAATTGTTTAAAAGGATTCAGTGGTTTTTCTCTGCGAAATGTAATATATTTTTTTTTGAAAGTATTTAAGTTTTTTCTGTAATTTTTGCAACATTAGAGATTATATGTGTATATGAATCAGTTATAAATATTAGAATGTTTTTTTAGAGTTTGCACGCGGGTTTATTATGAGAAGAAAATTGTTACAGGGGTTAAGACGTTCTCTATTGATTCGTGAAGGATCTGTAGCCATTGAATTTGCAATATTGTCTTTCCCGTATTTTATGATTGTATTTTCTATATTGGAGATGTTTATCTCTTTTACTGCTGGACAACTTTTTGAAAGTGCAGCATATGACATAGCACGTAAAATTCGTATAGGGGAATTAAATAAGAAAAAAGTTTCATCCCTCGTGGATTTTAGGCGGATTTTTTGTCAGGAAATAGGAGTGCTATTTCGTTGTTCAGAGGGAGAAATACGAACTCCATATGATTTTTATGTAGATGTTCATAAAATTAATTCATTACAATTTTTGATCAATAAAATACCTCGTAAGAATGGTAATGATTACAGTTCTGAAATAGATGATAGAGGTTTTGATTTTGACCCTGGTGGTCCTAAAACTTATAATGTATTGAGAGCATATTACCATTGGCCATTATTTACAGATTTTCTACATCGGTATATTACTGCAGTAAAGCATCCAGGAAAAGGTACTGATTTTCTAATTACGTCGATTGTGGTATTTAAAAATGAACCTTTTTAGTAGGTGTTAATTTTATGTTTTTGGTAGGTTCTATAAAGATTGATTTTTTAGTTGTCGCATCTATGCCACTTATAAAAAGTGATCGCTGTTTAATACAAAGGATATGACATGAGACGCATTGAAAACTATATTCTACGGTTTTTATCCAGAAAGAATGGTGTTGCCGCAATAGAAATGGCATTTATTTTCCCTGTGTTATTGTTGATATACTTTTCTGTATTTGAGATCACTATGCTTTATTCTTTGTCGAAACGTTTAACTCGCGTTGCAAGTAACATCGGAGATATGATCGCGCAAGAGTCTTCAATTGATAAAAGTTATTTAGAAGATTTTGAAAAATTGTTAACTTCTACTATGTATCCGTATATATTTAATGATTGTTCTATTATGATAACCGGTTATTGGGTTGATAGTGATAAAAAGGTTACGAAAAAGTGGAGTTGGTCTTCTCCCAATATAGGTATTACAGTTAAAGAGGATGTTCCAAATTCTATAAAGGACTATTCTTCATTTGTCGTACGTACTGAAGTTACTATGAAATATCAGACATTTTTAATGTCACGAATTTTTCCAAACTCCTTAAATGGAATTATTCCTCTAGACAAGGTTTTTTATTATCGTCAGCGTTTAGGTGGTGAGGTAATTTGTAGAGACTGCCAGACCTGAAATCTTGGGGGAAGAATAATCGAATATCATCTCAAAAAATAATATACATTTCACTGTCTAAACATCACTCTTTCTTGGATAAATATTTTATTTCTCTGGATATTTATGTTTATGATCATTGAAACATGTATTTTTTCAAATTATTTATCCTATTCCAATGATATGATGATTATTGAATGTATATTTTTCTCCTGTAATCATAGATTTAATCGCTAGAGGGTATAGGATGTGTTCAACAGATAAAACTTTTTGAGATAGGCTTTCTTCGGTATCGTTTGAGGATACAGGCACGGCTGCTTGAGCAATAATTGGTCCTTCATCCATATTTTGAGTAACCATGTGTACTGTGCATCCAGTTATTTTGATGCCAGATTGCAAGATACGACGGTGCGTATGTAGTCCTGGAAAGAGCGGGAGTAAAGATGGATGAATATTAATAATTTTATCTTTATAGGATTCTACAAAATTTTTACTTAGAAGGCGCATATATCCAGCAAGGCATATGAAATCTGGCTGTATAGAAGAAAGATGCGTGAGAATTTTTTTTTCATGTTCTTGTCGAGAAATACAATCTTTATAAGGAATAGAATAAGTTTGTATCTTCTCTTGTCGTGCTTTTACAAGCCCTTGTGCATGAGGATTATCAGAAAAAACGCCTATAATTTTAGCAGGATAATCATTTTTTTTTGTTTCTTGAATAAGAGAGAGCATATTTGTGCCTTCTCCGGATATAAATATCACAATGTTTTTACGAATCATAGCATTAGTGATCCTTGATAGATAATAGGGTTTTTTGTTTTATTGCGTGGTATCACTTCTCCACAATGGATTACTTTTTCATTTTTCTCTTCAAAATTTTTTATAATAAGATCTTTGTTTTCTGGATTGGTAATAATAACCATTCCGATTCCACAATTAAAAGTACGCAGTATTTCATTAGAATCCACATGTGCTTTTTTAGATAACCACGAGATAATTTTAGGAATTTCAATAGAATTTAAGTCAATTATAGCCGTTAGATGAGATGGAATGGCTCTTGGAATATTTTCTGTTAATCCTCCGCCAGTAATATGTGCTAATGCTTTGATTTTTTTTGTTTTTTTGATGATTTCGAGTAGTGGATTGACATAAATACGTGTTGGTGTCAAAAGGGTTTCCCCTAAGGTTTGTTCTAAAGAAATAGGGGAGGGATCGTTCCACGATAATTGGGATAATGAAATAATTTTTCGTACTAACGAAAAACCATTTGAATGTAATCCCGAAGAAGGTAGTCCTAAGATGATATCTCCTTCGCAGACGTTTTCAGGGGAAAGTAGATCTTGTCTTTCTGCTGCTCCTACAGCAAATCCAGCAAGATCATAATCTCTTCCATGATATAATCCGGGCATTTCCGCGGTTTCTCCGCCAATTAAGGAACATCCAGCTTGCTGACATCCTGTTGCAATCCCTTTTATGATATCGGTTGCTTGATCGGGATTTAATTTGCTGCTTGCTAAGTAATCAAGGAAAAACAACGGTTCAGCTCCATGTGTTAAGATATCATTGACACACATTGCTACCAGATCTATGCCGATGGTATCGTTTTTACCCATTTCTGCTGCAATTTTAATTTTGGTTCCGACTCCATCGCTGGAAGACACTAAGATTGGATCTATAAAACCTGCTTTTTTAAGATCAAACAGACCTCCAAAACCACCAATTTCTCCAATAGTTCCTGTACGTTTTGTGGATTTTAAGGTTGATTTAATTTGCGCAACAGTACGGTTACCTGCCTCTATATCGACGCCGGATTGTTTGTATGTAAGTGCACCCTTTTCTTCATGATTCAAATTTATTCTCCTACATCTTAAAGATTCTTATTTTTTATTTAGAGCTTATGAGGAAAAATTGTATGGTATGTTTTGTTAATATGCTATGCTACAATGATTTTGTTTTTCTCACTATTGTACCCGGAACATGATTATTATATTGGCCATTGCTCTTGTACAATATCTGAGAGGATCTTTTTTCAAATAATTAGTATTTTTATGGGGAATTATAGATCATGAATTCCACGATGGATGACTATAGTTTTTGTATTTCTAATCAAGGAAAAGATGATCAGTGCAAGGATAAGAAGGAAGAGCAGCTTTTTTTGTCTTTTCCTAGGTATTGTGGAATGAGCCGCGATGATCTTTTGACACATAACTCTATTGATCCAGCGATACGTCTCATAGATTCTTGGCCGTTTTGGCCATCTCCTGTTGTAATTCTTGTTGGCCCTAGTGGTTCCGGAAAATCTTTTCTGGCTAGTGTGTGGTCTGCTAAAAGCAAATCTACAAGGCTTGATAATATTTCTAAAAGCTTGGATTCTATTTTAATAGACACGCCAAAACCAGTTCTCTTAGAGGATGTTGATCGCTTAGATTTTAGTGATACCAAATTATTTCATATTATTAACAATGTATATCAATATGATTCAAGCTTGCTAATGACAGCTCGGACTCTTCCTGTTTCATGGGAAGTACGCTTGCCGGATTTATGTTCTCGTTTGCAAGCTGCAACAGTAGTCAAGATTAGTGTGCCGGATGATGATTTTTTAGAAAAAGTAATAGTTAAAATGTTTGCAGATCGACAGATTTTTATTGATAAAAGACTTGCTACTTACATTGTGCAACGCATGGAAAGATCTTTGGTTTTTGCAGAAAAAATCGTCGATAGAATGGATGACTTAGCATTATCTCGTGGCGCTGGTATAACGCGTTCCCTGGCTGCTGAAGTGCTAAAAGAAGTACAACAATGTGATTAATACAATAATTACTGGTAATTTGCCTTAAATTATCAATGACTACTTTATTCTTCATGATATCGCCCATTAATTTGTATAATCAAATGATTCGATACCTTTTAAACAAGGTAATAATTATTGATAATCTACGTCATAAAAAATCCGAACAATGATCTACATTATTCGGAAATTCTAATAAACCTGGTGCGGATGGCGGGACTCGAACCCGCACTCTCATATAAAGAAGCAGATTTTCTTACCACTGCAATTTTCATTGCCACTGCTTTTTATTCGCAGTGTTTGTGGTCTGGACTGTCCCTTCACCATAACATTATAAATGTTTTAGGTGCTGCCCGTCCAGTCTCTACACCTTCCTTTTAAAAAAAAAGGTTTGGCTCGGGATTGGCTTGCTAAGAGCTTTCCCCGAATTTGAGCAGTTCTACTCCACAGATTTCTCTATGGGCACTCAATAAATTAAGTCTGCTGCGTCTACCGATTCCGCCACATCCACAATATTAACCCGTCTTATACACGGTTTTACAAATAGAAGCTATATCTGAAATCATAATATTTTTCATTGTATACGATTTTTTAAAATAGTGGAGTAATTTTTTCATTCACAGTCTTTTAGAGATACTGTAAATAGCTTTAGAAATCACGGGTTAAGAAATGAGTTCCGCACTGTCGCTAATTTAACAGCGATGGATTATCCCTTTCTATCGCAAGGCAGTCCTTACTCTGATCCATATGTATCTTCTCCTGACAGTGTAGCTCAAACCTTATGGAAAGGTACAAAGATGCGACATAAGCGTGGGGAGCATACAACTCTTTTAGATGTCAGTCCTGAATTTGACACATATATTTTATAGTTTATTAAATTTATAATTTAAACTATTGATTGTTTTTTATATTACAGGATATAGTTAAATTGCTTTTAACTTAAAGGTTGATTCGGCAATTTGGAGGGGAATAAATTGAGTCAAACGCGTTTTTCAATTCCTAAGTCTCGGATGAATATGGCTGTTCAAGATAAGGAAAAGAGATGGTTGTATCGTCGATATTGGAAAGAATAAAACGAACCATGTCGTAATTTGGTTGATAAAAAAGAAAGCTCTTTGGGTTTTTATGTTGTAATATTTCTGTCTTTTTTTTCAGGCGTATTACTTTCTTTTTTTGGATTTATTTAATCTCAATTGTGGATAGAAAATGCTAAGATAGATGGTGAGGGGGTAAAAATCACTTATTGTTCTTAGTTATGTATAAGCAATAGATCTCAAATCATAGAGGTATAATGCTCTATTTATTGAGATCAGGTTGTTTTGAAGTCATATTGGTTTTGTTTGTTTATTATGATTTGTATAAGAGGATAGAGCCTCTTATGCATTGGATTAACCTGTATTTTTTATAAAACTACGATTAATCAATAATTGACGTACTGCTTTGATATCATATGGTAATTTCTGATTATATTCAGAGTGTATGTTATTTAAATAAATTTGGTTGTTAAATTTCTGGTCAGTGATTATTTCTTTTATAACTGGGTATTCGCCGGTTGCTGTGGTTATGTATTGTTGTACGCTATTAGATAGAAGAAAACGGAGAAATTTCGTTGCTATTCTTTTATTTGGTGTTGATTTCACCATTCCAGCAACCGTAGAGCAAAATACGTTTCCAATGTCATTCGCAGCAAAAGAAGTTTGGGAAACAGTTGTTTTGTCATGGTATTTTTTAAAAAAAACAAGAGAAGAAGAATTAATCAAAGCAATGTCAACTTCTCCGTTTTCTATCGCTTGTATCTGATCAATATCCCGCTGGTATTTTTTCGTTTCATTGGCAATAAGGCTATCTATGAAATTGGGAACTATGGAATCAGTCGATGTTTGTTGCATTGTATTGATAAATTTTTGAAAAGATATGTTATTAGGGGCAATTGAGAGTTTCTTTTTCCATTTTTTATTTGTCAGATCTAGAGCACTTTTAGGTAAATCAGAAGTTTTAATTCGTTCAGTAGAATACGCAAGTACTTGAGTATCATAAGATATTCTCATCAATTTTTTATGTTCATTTGTAAGGTGTAAAGAATCTTTTTTAATGAGGCCATAAGGAATTTTATTTAGTAAATCTGCATTTAAAGCAAGAGATTTTGCGTCTTTTGTTATCACAATATCTGGTGTATGATTATTAGGTATCCCTTGAATTATATGGGTTCTTTGTATTGAAGAGTTATATACTAGATGGATTTTCGTTCCTGTGTTTTCTTCAAAAGTATGAAAGATAGGAAGCAAAATATTTGAATTGTAATCAGTATATATTGTCAAAGATTGGGAGGTATTATCTATAGGGAAAACTGCTTTAAAACAGAGGAAAAATAAAAAAAATGTGTATTTGATAGATTTAAACATGGTAACCTCAGAAAAAAATATAATGAAAAATTGATCATAAAAATTTCCCGTATGTAATCATATTTGTCTAAAAACATAAAGATGCATATTAAGTTTTATAAACTATTTTATGATAGTTTTTATATAAATTAATTATAAGCGTTGATACAACTCTAGGTAATTAAAGTGTCGAGAAAATTCTTATAGCATAAGAATACTGTTTAATTGAGATAATTAGAGGGGGGGAATAAAGTGTTATTTTTTTCATATGCTATTGAATAGTATAAGATAGAGAAAGGAAGAAACATGTTAATAAACATAAAAGAAAAAGAGCAACAAACATCAGATCAGTCGGATTCTTGTGTTACAACGGTCGTAGAATGTTTAAAAGAATTAAAGGCTGAGGATATATGCCATATAGAAAACATGTCTTCACGCCCTTTAATATGTGATAACATGGTCATCGTTTCAGGTAGATCTACTAAACATGTGGCTTCTATGGCGGATAATTTGATTTCCTATCTCAAAAAGAAAAAAATTAAAGTTTTTGGTGTTGAAGGTTTGCTAACAGCTAACTGGATTTTGATTGATATTGGGCATGTCATGGTTCATATATTTCATCCAGAATCTCGAAAACTATATGATTTAGAGAGTATGTGGGTATAAGATTTTTAATAAAAATATAGTGATTTTTCAAGGCATCAATTCTAATTGATGCCTTGATCTTATTTTAAATGTGGAATGAAAAGATAGATTATATTTTACTAGTATTTGATTGATCAGAGAACTATAGGGGCATAATATGCGCTCATGTAAATGGTTTCTACGTTGTTTTTTAAAGTAAGAATAAAAACATCAAGATTTTTTTTTTAGAAATATCTTGTTTTATTTCCCTTGTATACATTGAAGATTATTGAATTTTTTATAAATGGTAGGTGATTTAAATATATTTTGTATTTTCGAAAATATTCATCGGGCGTAACGCATTTAAATATTATTTTATGTTTTAGAAAAGGATAAATTATTATTATTAATATATCTTTCGAATAGTCCTATGTATTTGAATGCATGTAATTTGAAATTTTTAATAGGTCATAAGAATTTTTGCTTATTTTCCGGGTTTTTGTTCATCTAATGAGTATTACTAGAAATTTAAGAGGAATCTATCTCATGTCCCGTTGGCTAAAAATATGAAAGTAATTTATTGTAATAGCCCCTTTTGATTTGAGGTGGATGAAAGGAAAATTGGAATTGAAAATTTTCGTTCAAATGGTAGTGGGTGCGACGATCATTGCTTTAACATCTTATTATACTTTTGATGGTTTGCAGGCAAAGCCTATATTGACTGTTTATACATATAATTCTTTTTTTGCACATGGAGGAATGGGCTCTAAAATCAAGTTAGCCTTTGAGGAAACATGTGGTTGTGAACTTAGATTAATTGGTTTTAATGGTGGAGTAGATTTATTAAATAGACTGAGAATCGAAAGAGAGAATAGTCCTGCAGATCTTGTGCTCGGATTAGATTATAATCTCATAGATTTAGCCAAGAAAACTGGTTTATTTGATAAAAGTTACATTGATATCAGTCAATTGAAATTACCAATAAAATGGAATGATGATGTATTTGTTCCTTATGATTATGGGTATTTAGCTTTTATTTATGACAAGAGACACATAACTCAACCTCCTAAAAGCTTCGATGAATTCATTAACAGCACAGAGCCATGGAAAATTATTTATCAAGATCCGCGTACGAGCACATTAGGTTTGGGTTTATTGCTCTGGATACAAAAAATTTATGGAGATAAAAGTGCTGCAATTTGGAAAAAAATAGCTACAAAAACGGCAATTATTACCAAGGGGTGGAGTGAAGCATATGGATTGTTTCTAAAAGGTGAAAGTGATTTCGTGCTTAGTTATAGTTCATCTCCAGCTTTTCATATTTTTAATGATGGACAAGATAATTACGGTGCTGTACTCTTTAATGAAGGTCACTATTTACAAGTTGAAGTGGTCGCTCAATTGAGGAGTGGTCGGAATCCTCAATTGGCACAAAAGTTTATGCAATTTATAATTTCTCCATTTTCGCAGAAATTTTTGTCAACAACTAATTGGATGTATCCCGTTATTGATGTTTCTATGCCTGAAGTTTATCGAAAAATAAAGAAGCCGACAAAATCTCTTCAACTTAAGGAAAAAGATATTATTAAATATCGCAATCAATGGATTTATTCATGGCAAAATGCTATCAGTTATCCATAGGAAAAGATCTCTGGCCTGGTATGGTCGTATTTGGTTTTTTGAGCTCTATTATTTTTCTTGTTTTATATTCTATATGGTTATACATGCCTTCAGTAAATTGGCAAGAATTTATTGAGGATAGTTATTTATGGCATGTCATCGGTTTTACGTTTTGGCAGGCATTACTTTCTACTTTATTATCAGTTATTCCAGCGATTTTCATAGCAAAATCCCTTTTCAGACGTCATTTTCTAGGGCGTATGTTGTTATTGCGGCTGTATGATATGATTTTCGTATTGCCTGTATTAGTGGTGATTATGGGCTTATTTACCGTATATGGGCGGATGGGATGGATTTCTCAATTATGTAGATTTTTAAATATTTCTTACGAGTTTAATCTTTATGGTCTCAAGGGTATTGTGTTGGTACATATGTTTTTTAATATGCCGTTAGCTATTCGTATGTTGCTACAATCTCTGGCAAGTATTTCTGTCGAGCAACGTCAACTTGCAGCACAATTAAGCATGAATCAGTGGAATTTTTTTCGTTTTGTTGAATGGCCCTATATAAGAAGACAAATTTTACCAACATTCTCTTTGATTTTCACGATATGTTTTACAAGTTTTGCGACAGTGCTTACGCTTGGAGGGGGGGCAGCTTCAACCACTATTGAATTAGCGATATATCAATCATTAAGTTATGATTTTGATCTCAATAAGGCTGCTTTCCTTTCCCTAATACAACTTTTTTGTTGTTTAAGTTTGGCGGTAGTAAATCAAAAATTTAATTTTTCTTTTTCTTCAGGTTATAGTTTACAGTTACTATGGAAAAATATAGACGATAATCTATGGAGAAAATTATGGGATTTTTTGCTTATTAGTTGCTCAACTTTTTTCTTCATTATTCCTTTAATGGCCATTATTACTGATGGTATAAATTCAATGTTATTGCAAGTATTACAACAATCTAGATTGTGGAGTGCTATTTTTAATTCGATTTATATTGCTATAAATGCTGGTGTATTGTGTATGATTTTTACTGTCACTTTACTTTGGACTAAGCGCGAATTGCGTTTGCGTCGCTTAAATTTTTTCCATCATATTTTTGAATTAAATGAGTTATTAATTCTAGCTATTCCAAGTATTGTGTTGGCAATCGGATTTTTTTTGTTACTCAATAATACTATTAATTTAACGTCTTCGTCATACAGTTTGATAATTTTTACTAATGCTTTAATGTCCATTCCTTATGCGATAAAAATATTAGAGAATCCGATGTACGATTTAGCAGATCGATATAATGCATTGTGTGATGCGTTGCAAATCAAAGGAATAACTCGACTATATATTATCGAATTCAAGGCTTTAAATCGCCTTTTGGCACAAACTTTTGCTTTTTCTTGTTTGCTTTCAATAGGGGATTTTAGCATTATCATGCTTTTTGGAAATGAAAATTTTTGTACTTTACCGTACTATCTTTATCAACAATTAGGTTCTTACCATCATAGTGATGCTGCTGTTACCACACTATTATTGCTATTACTTTGTTTGAGCTTGTTCAGTATACTAGAATATTTTTCAAGGAAAGAGTATGATTGAAGTAAATCAATTGATTTATTCCTATGATAATATGAAGATGCACTTTGATTTTAAGGCGGATCAAAACGAAAGGATTCTAATATTAGGTCCTAGTGGTGCAGGGAAAAGCACTATGCTTTCTTTGATAGCAGGGTTTCTATATGCAACACAAGGGAATCTGTACTTAAACAAACAAAATCATACGTTTAGTCCACCCGCTAAGCGTCCTCTTTCCATCTTGTTTCAAGAAAACAATCTTTTTTCTCATTTAACTGTTTGGCAAAATATTGCTTTGGGTATTACACCTAATTTGCGTTTAGATAATTATCAGCATGCTCAAGTTAAACAGATTATAGAAAAATTTTTTCTTGAGGATTGTTGTAATAGATTCCCTTCGCAAATATCAGGAGGACAACGTCAACGTGCTGCTTTGGCACGTTGTTTTATTCGTCAAAGACCTATTTTATTACTAGATGAACCTTTTTCATCTCTTGATCCTGCACTGCGTAATGAAATACTAGGGTTGTTGAAAAAAATATGTGATGAACGCCAATTGACCTTACTTATGGTCTCTCATAACTTGGAAGATGCTGTACAAATAGCAACACGGTTTATTGTTGTCGCTGAAGGAAAAATTGTTTATGATGGACATCCAGATTGTTTGATGAACGGATTAATAGAAGAGAGTGCATTATTAGGTATATCATCCCGTTATTGATATTTCTGAAAAACTTTTAATCACGAATTCATTTTATTAAATAAATTTCGATTATATTTTTTCATAATTTAAATCATAGGAGTATTGGGTTATTGTTTTTAATATACTTCAAAAAACAGTGAATTATTTTATTATATGATAGGTGAATAGATAGCGTTGTTTAACAAAATATTTTTTTAGCAATGGTTTTTGTTATGTGTATGACAGTGCAAGCGCAATAGGGAATTTTAGGGTATTGTAAAATTATCAAAAAATGTATTATTTACTGATTAAAATAATTGCAAAAAAAATTTTTTAACCAGAAAAAAAATATTTTAGTATTATAATCCAGATGATTTGCAGGGGTTGAAGAGTGGACAATATATTTTTTTATTAGTGAATATTTTTAATTTTATTTGAGCATTGGTTACAATAAATTATCTATAGATTTAGTAAGTTTTTTATTTTTTTAAATATCTTGTTTTCTGGAAAAACAGGAATGGGTATTTTTTATCATATTCTTACTAATCCCATGATATGATCAAGATGATGTAGCTTTCATTTTGGATGTTTCCAATGAAGAAAAGTTAAGTTTTGTAATTTATAGCATTTTCGTAATTATTAATAACTCTTTGCATGAAGTAAAAAGTTTGTGGGTATCGATTTAAACCATCCTTTAAGAAAGAAAACGTCTAAGAAACACTCTTTTTATTCAAAGATTGTTTTTCAGAGGATCTTTTTTTTGTTTTTTTGTACATTCATTATTGGTTTTTCAATTTATATTTTTGTTTCTAACCATTTTGTTGATATGGCAGAAGTGAGTCCATATTCTGTTATTAGAGATATTATTCCTATTTCATCGAAAAATTCTCTTGAGATTGATGATAAGAAAGATAACATACCTGTGAATGATCAAGTTAAGATTGATCTATTGGATACTACTATTCCTGACAAGAAAATTCCTGACAAGAAAATCGTTGATAAACCGAAAAGATCTACTTTGTTAGATTCTTTGCCAACGATAGAAGAGAGATTATTGCCTTCTGTACCTATAGACGCATCAGCAACGAATAAGATGGGAAACAAAGAGAGTAAAGGTTCTATTAGAGACACGCGAGTTTGTCCTGATATTAGCGGTGCGCGTATTGCTATTGTCGTTTCTGGTTTAGGTATCAGTCAGACTGGAACACAACGGGCTATTAATTTATTGCCTTCAAACGTCACATTGGCTTTCGCCTCCAATGGTAATAGTTTGAATCGTTGGATGACAGAAGCTAAGAAAAAGGGACAAGAGGCTATTTTACAAATTCCTATGCAGGCTTTTAATGAAGCAGATAATGCGGATGATGTTTATACTTTAAAAGTAACGCAAACACCTCAGCAATTGTTGGATCGATTAAGATATTCTTTGAATCGTGGCATGGATTATTTCGGTATTATGAATTATCGTGGAGCAATGTTATTATCGCATAAAGATTCTGTAGAAGTTATGTTCAAAGAATTTTCTAAGCGTGGATTGTTGTTTTTTGATGATGGTAGTTCAGGTCGCAGTCTTACTAGGGTATTAGCTTCGAAATTCAATCTTCCTTATATGGTGGCTGATTTGTATTTAGATGATCAGATAGATCGTGATAAAATTGGGCAAAAATTAAAAGAATTAGAGGAAATTGCTCGTACTTCAGGGCAAGCTATTGGTGTAGCTGTTGCTTTTGATGAGAGCATTGAAGTAATTTCGCAATGGTTACAACAAAAATATGGAAGCGATATATCAGTTGTTCCTTTATCGTGTTTAGTTAAATCATCGCGTCCTTCTTCATAAATAAATGAAATAGATGAATAAAGTAAATAAATTTTTTTTTGAAAGAAAAGTTAGATTTGTATAGGCGTGGTGTAGGAATTTTAATTTTAGGTCCAAATAATCATGTGTGGGTTGGACGTCGTATTTGCCATCATAATGATAAAAACAAATCCTCATGCTCGTGGCAAATGCCACAAGGGGGTATAAATCCTCAAGAATCTTCCCTTGACGCTGCATATCGTGAATTATATGAGGAAACAGGTATCAAATCTGTTTCTTTGTTGGGAGAATCCGATTCATATGTAAAGTATGATTTTCCAAAATCTTATATACGAAAAAATGGATATATTGGGCAAATACAAAAATGGTTTGCGTTTCGATTTCACGGATCAACAAGTGAGATTTGTGTTGATCGGACATCATTTGGATATGAATCGGAATTTGATGCTTGGGCTTGGGTTTCTTTATTGGATACGCCTAATATAGTTGTTGATTTTAAGAAAAAATCTTATCAACAAATAGTTCCCGATTTTGTATATCTTATTAAATAGGAATAAGAATATTGGTGATTAGAGCATGTATTTTGGAGTTTTATTTTAGTAATAACATAGGTGATTTTTATATAACTGTTATGAGAAGATATGGTAAAATTAATACTAAATTGTAAATCAGTATAATCAAACACTTAAAATAATCTTCTTAACCTTTTGGTTAAAGTTAATGCTAGCTGTTTTATATATTCGTTTTTAGCCTTTATTTTTTGTATAAAGATCAACTGTTCTAATTTTTTAAAATACGTATAAAACTGGCCCATAGTTAATGGAGCTATCACTATAATTATCCGTTATTAGTTGATGGTGCGTGGAAGAGAATCTCATTGTTCAAAGTCCTATCGCTGTTCTCACTCCGTTTGAACAAGAGATTATTGCGTGTATCCTTGGCTTTTGGTATACCGATAAAATCGTGCAGAAGAAGAGAGTTGAAGGTTGAAAGAGGCGTGCAAAAGTAAAACGTTGTTGTTCTCTTTTTAAGGATAAGATCAAATAATAAAAAAATATAGTAAAATCAACAATTTAAATTTTTAATGGTGATTCCGGCGCGATTCGAACGCGCGACAACCAGATTAGGAATCTGGTGCTCTATCCTGCTGAGCTACGGAACCTTTATACTGTAATACAAAATAAATTAATTTTTTTCAATGAGGTGAATTGCAGTTAATTGTGTAACAAATATTTTTCTTGTTTTTTAGAATTGTTCAATGTCAAATATGCTCATATAAGAATTTATCTTATCTTGATTAAAACATAAATTTTCTGCTTATTTGCAATTTCTTGAGGAAATTTTTAAAGTGACACGTAAATCAACTCGGATTATAGGGATCGATCCTGGTCTTCGGAGGACAGGATGGGGAATTGTTGATGCTGCAGGGGATAATCTAAGTTTTATTTCTTCTGGAACAATTGTTTCATGTTCGAAAAAATCACTTGCATCTCGTTTGTGCCAATTATACGAGGGTTTGACTGATGTTATTCATAATTGGAAACCCGAAGAAGCGGCTGTGGAACAAGTTTTTGTAAACAAAGATGCGGTGGCGACACTTAAGCTCGGTCAAGCTCGGGCAATAGCCATGTTGTCACCTGCCCTCATTGGAATACCTGTTTCTGAGTATGCTCCTAATACCATTAAAAAAGCGGTAATAGGCGTTGGTCATGGGGATAAAAAACAAATCCATATGATGTTAAAGATATTGATGCCGGGAAGCGTATTTAAGGGGAAAGACGCTGCTGATGCATTAGCAATCGCTGTATGTCATGCACATCATGCTAATTCTGGTTATTATAAAATTGCATTACACAATTGATTCGTTTTAGATGAAGTGATGGGTGTAAGTAGAAAGTAGAAAACTATGATAGGTAAAATCAAAGGCAATATTGAAGGCTTGTATGAGGATTATGTATTGGTTGACGTACAAGGTGTTTGTTATATGATCTACTGTCCAGTTCGTACATTATCTTGTCTTGGCAATATAGGAGATTTTTGTACTTTATTTGTTGAGACGCACGTACGACAGGATCAAATTCGACTTTTTGGATTTCTATCTGAAATAGAGCGGAAATGGTTTTTGTTATTGCAAAGTGTGCAAGGAGTAGGGGCAAGGGTTGCTATGGGTGTGTTATCTCATATTACAACAACAGAGTTGATAGAATCTATAATATTGCAAAATAGTAAAGTTCTAGATCGAATTCCGGGTATTGGGACAAAAGTAGCCAATCGCATTATGGTAGAGCTAAAGGGCAAGGCGGTTTCTATAGATAAGAAAGATGTTTCTTGCTTGAATAAAGAAAAATCACAAGAAAATTATATGTCTGCAGTTGCGATTGATGCTATATCTGCATTAGTTAATTTAGGTTATAGTCAAGACAAAGCATCGGAGGCTGTGATATTAGTCCTTAAAAAGGATCACGATATTACTGATGCAAGTCAAATTATTCGATTGGCTTTAAAAGAAATATCATGTTAAATCATTCCCATTATACATTAAAGTTATGAAGATTAGCAAAAATGATGGATCGTGAAGGGTTGCTGTCAGGTAAGATTTTTCAGGAAGATGCTGATATTCCCTTATTGCGCCCAAGAACTTTAGGTGAATTTACAGGTCAAGTTGAAGCATGTTACAACCTCAAAGTTTTTATAGAAGCAGCTAAAGCACGTTCTGAAGCGTTAGATCATGTGTTGTTTGTAGGTCCTCCGGGGCTTGGAAAAACTACTTTAGCGCATGTTGTTGCGAGAGAATTAGGTGTTAATTTTCGCTCTACGTCAGGGCCTGTTATTGCAAAGGCAGGAGATCTTGCGGCGCTTCTTACCAATTTAGAAGATCGTGATGTCTTGTTTATTGATGAGATTCATAGGCTTAGTATTGTTGTGGAAGAAATTCTTTATCCGGCTATGGAAGATTTTCAACTGGATCTTATGGTTGGAGAGGGGCCTTCGGCACGTTCTGTAAAAATCAACCTATCACGTTTTACACTCATAGCGGCTACGACAAGAGTTGGTTTGCTTAGCAATCCTTTGCAGGATCGTTTCGGCATTCCTGTTAGATTAAATTTCTACAAGATAGAAGATTTAAAAGTAATAGTGCATAGAGGTGCTAAATTAACAGGATTGGCTATTACAGATGATGCGGCATATGAGATTGCCATGCGTTCTAGAGGAACTCCACGTATTGCTGGAAGACTATTGCGTCGTATACGAGATTTTGCTGAGGTTGCGCATGCTAAAACTATTACGAAGGAAATAGCAGATGCAGCGTTAATTCGTTTATCAGTAGATAAAATGGGGTTTGACCAACTTGATTTGCGTTATTTGACAATGATTGCTCATAATTTTAAAGGTGGTCCAGTTGGTATAGATACTATTGCTGCTGGTCTTTCTGAACCTCGGGATGCTATAGAGGATTTGATAGAGCCTTATATGATACAACAGGGATTTATTCAGCGTACACCACGAGGAAGGATTTTAATGCCCAGTGCTTGGAAACATCTTGGTATTAATATTCCTCATGACATGGTGGGATTTCCTTGTGGAAAGAAAAAGTAAACTACGTTATTTTTTGTGTCTTTTACGTGTGCGATCGACTTTTTGTATTATAAAATATATTATAATTTTATTTGACGGTGATTTTCTATTTTTGGGCAGAAAGTGATGTTACAAAAACTTGGAAAATAACAATATATTTTGATTAATATAGAGGAATTTTGATTAAATCTATATGGATGCATTGGTAGAAAATGATTTATATGATAAGCAAATATTGAGAAGCGGTATTAGGTTCTATTGTTATAAATTCGATTTCAGTACTTGCAGGAAAAATTCGTTAATAATTTTGGATTTTCTATTATGGATATAAATATTTTTTCTTTTTTTATGCAAATAGGATTTGCGGTTAAGTGTATTATAATTTTATTGCTTATTTTTTCTATTTATAGCTGGAGCATTATTGTGCAAAAAAGTGTAAATTTTATTATGATTCGTCGTAATTTTAGAGAATTTGAAAAACTTTTTTGGTCGGGACAATCGTTGGAAGCATTGTGTAAATTATTAAAAGATCGTCAAAATATTGGGCTGGCTGCAATATTTATGTCTGCTATGGGAGAATGGAAGAAAAGTTATGAAAAAGGAGCACGTTCTCCTATTGGAATGCAAGATCGTATAGATCGTATGATGGATGTAGCTATCGCTCGCGAATTGGAAGATATAACAGAACGATTGAGTTTTCTTGGGAATATATCTTCAAGCAGTTTGCTTATAGGTATTTTAGGGGCGGTTTTAGGCATGATGGGTTTTTTTGAAAGTATTGCAGGATATCATCCCAATATAGCCGTTGCTGTTCCGAGAATAATAGAATCTTTAATATGTATTCTTTTCGGTCTTTGTGTGTCTATACCGTCTTCTATAGCGTATAATAAGTTCATGGCAGATTCAAGAAAGTGTTCAGTGCAAATGGAAGGATTCGCTGATGAGTTTTCGGCAATCCTCTCTCGACAAACTGAAAACAATATAATTTCCTAAGCGCACTGTAGTTATTTTTGAGAAATGGGTTGATGATAAATACACAAAACCAAGTCAGCATGAGAAAAATACGCAGTAGAAGAAAAGGAAATCGTAATTCCGTAGTGCCTGGCGGAATAATGAACAGCCAATTGCAATATATCTCTTTAATAGGATTGGCTCTGATTTTATTTATGATTTTAATTGGAAATATTATGATTCTTATTCCAAGGTCAGGGTTTATTCTAGATCTTGATATCGATAGATATACTATTATAATAGATGTGAATAAAAATGGAGAGATTCGTATACAAGGAAAGCAGGTTTCCTTGAATGAAATCGCCCAAAAAATAGAATTTTTGCAGAATGGTAAATTCAACGAATGCATCTTGATTAAAGGAGAAAGTGATGCATCTTATGGGACAATAATGCATGTCTTGTTGAATGTCCAGAAAAGTGGATATAGAAACGTTAGTTTCCTTGTTCGAAATTAAAAGGATGATAAGCTGTGCGTTTAGAGAATGGTCTTGCTATATCGCTGATATTGCACGTTGTATTCTTATTATTACTGTATTTTAGTTTTAATATTAAGTTATTCATTCCGGTTTCGCAAAATGAGATGTTTGCTGTGCGCAATATTTATAATGAAGATTTTCATTCTGGTAAATACAACGACGATACGAGAAAAAGAGAAAAAAAGCAAACTCCTTCCTTAAAAGAGGAAAGTAAGAAGAATATTGTTGAAGAAAATGGTGTTATATTGCCCGATCAGAGGAATATTGACGCTGTTGAAGATGGGATGAAGAATTTTCCTAATAAAGGAGGACAAGAATCTAAAGAAGTATCAGAAGTTATTACATCGCCTCGTTTTGAGAAACCACAAGATATCAAAATGACGAATAAGGCAGGAACACCTTCTGCAAAAAAGAAAAGTATCGAGAGTGTTATAAGATCTGACAAGAAAGGAAAAGGAGCATTACCCAGATCTGGGATAAGGCAAAGTAATAAAATTTTTTCTCAGAATGCAATAAGTGTTGTGCGCAATAGAATTATAGAGAATTGGAATATTCCTTCTGATTTCAAGAAATTTAAAACATTGCAGGTTAAGATGCGATTTCAGTTGAATAAAAAAGGTTTAGTGATTGGGAATATTCATGTTGACGTAATAGGTGGAACAGAATTAGTTCGTAGAATATTAAGAGAAAATGCAAGAAAAGCTGTTATGAAATCGCAAGCCTTTCTTCTTTCTCCAAATTATTACAAGGATTGGCGCAATATTGTTCTTAATTTTGTGCCTTCAAGAATGTAGTATAAGTATCTATCTTTTTTATGTATATGCTTTGTTTTATGAAAGTGGAAGGGAATTTGTTTTTGAGATTTTCTATAATTTAAGGAACTGAATATGAAGATCAATCTTTGTTTATTATTAGTATTGCTTGTCGGGTGTTTTGCTACTCCAGCACATGCTTTAGTACGAGTTAATACCAATATTTCTGATTATTCGCCGGCATCTATTGCGGTGACTAAATTCGTGTCTGTTGATGATTTAGGAGGTAAATTATCAGAAATTATAACAAAGGATTTGCAAGGGTCTGATGTGTTTAATCTTATTTCCCAAAGTTCTTTCAAACAAAAAATCACTAATCCAGATAGTGTCCTGCGTTTTCAGGATTGGCAAAGCATAGATGCTCAAGTTGTTATAACAGGTCGGGTTATTAAAGAAGGTAAAGATCGTTTGCGTACAGAATTTCGATTATGGGATATTAAAGATCGCAAACAAATCATAGGAAGGAAATTTTTTTCTTCGCCTGCTAATTGGAGAAAAATTGCTCATGTCATTGCTGATGAGATATATCAGAATATTACAGGTGAAAAGAGTGATTTTAATACGCGTGTTTTATTCGTTTCTGAGGATATCGTTCGTGGCACTATAAAAGATAGTTTATGTGTCATGGATCGAGATGGTGCTAATGTACGCTATTTAATGCCTAAAAAGGATCAGATTCTTTTGTCTCCACACTTTTCCCCTAAACTGCAGAAAGTGGCATATACGTCTTATGACGACGAAGATATCCTAAAAGTTTATTTAATGGATGTTAGAATTGACAGAGCTCATAAGAGGATAGGAAACTTCCGGGGTATGGTTCTTTCTCCTTCTTTTTTCCCAAAGGGTAATCGCATGATTGTGAGTGTGCAAAAAGAAGGTGCAATTGATATTTATAGTGTGGATTTGTATTCTAATGCTGCTAAGCGTTTAACAAATACTTTGTTTGTTAATATATCTGCTTCTGCCTCGCCAGATTCTGCACAAATCGTTTTTGAAAGTGATATGAGCGGCACACAACAAATCTATGTAATGCAGTCAGATGGATCAAATCAACAACGTATTTCGCAAGATGGTGAGGCATCATACTTTGATCCTTCTTGGTCTCCGCGAGGTGATTTGATAGCTTTTACCAAATTTCATCAAGGGAAATTTGCAATTGGGGTGATGAAAAAAGATGGATCACAAGAGCGTATATTAGTGGAGGATTCTAATTTACAATATCCTACATGGTCTCCTAGTGGTCGTTCGTTGATGTTTTCCCGTAAAAAGAACGATGATATAGGCGCAAAGCTATATTCAATTGATTTAAATGGTCGTAATGAGATATTAATCAATACGCCTAAATATGCTTTAGATCCACATTGGGTAGCATCTGCAGACTAGGTGGATTTACTATTAGTTTATTCTTTATTGTCAAAGCTTAATATTTTTGTTCAACAATCGATTTATATTGAACAGGATAAGGATAAGGATAAGGATAAGAAAGGGTTTATATGCAATATATTGCTATTTTCAGTATTTTGTCGGCAATGACTGTCATAGGTTCGTCGGAAAACAATAATGGTTTTGATATGAAGACATCTTCTGATAGTGTAGTATCATATAGCGATCCTTTACAGAAGACATTTCCCATGTCTGGTGATCGTATTTTATTCGATATCAATTCATATTCCGTTCGTCCATCAGATATTCAAGTATTATCTAGTTTAGGATCTTGGCTTGAGAAATATGATTGTGATTTTATTATAGAGGGCCATACAGATGAACAAGGTTCTCGTAATAGCAGTATTGCGTTGGGACTTAACCGTGCGTATGCAGTTTTTAATTATTTTTTAGCTAGAGGAATTAGTGTATCTCGTATGAAGGTTACTTCATACGGAAAAGAAATGCCTGATGTATCTGGTCATGATGAGAATGCTTATGAGAAAAATCGTCGTGCGGTCATTGTTCTAAAAGAATGTCGTTCTAATGGTTGAGAACAATCTTTATTGCATTGTTCTACCTGCATATTTTGCAATTGAGATATTGTTAATGGGAGGTTTGATCTATTTCTTGGATATTTTTTTATTATAAAATATCCTATGGATGAAGATAGATAACTGTTGTTTTTTAAACTATTTTTTCAATACAACGATTAAGATATGAGTATAGATCTATCGTAGTAGCCGATTTATAGGGACATTTCTTTGTTTTTATCTCCTATACAAAGTATAAGATCTTTTGTTTGCAGTCTTGCACCTCCTGCACATATTCTTGTAGCTGTTTCTGGTGGATCAGATTCTATGGGGCTTCTTATCGCGTTGCATTCTATCCTGTCAGACAGTTCTTTTAGACAAATTAAATTTTCTGCTATTTCTGTCGATCATGACCTTAGGAAGGAATCTCAAGATGAAGTGAAATATGTTTCGGATATATGTTTTAAATTGGGAATTTCTCATACAATAGTTTTGTGGAAAGACCCCAAACCCCGCGCGGGATTAATGGTTGCTGCTCGAGAGGCGCGTTATGATTTGATTGCTGAGCATGCTAAGAAAATTGGCGCTAATTTAGCTGTAACAGCACATACTTTTGATGATCAGTTGGAAACAGTTTATATGCGTTCTCAACGTGATTATGCTGAAAAAGGTATTGGGCTTTCCGGTATATGTGGTACTATTTTATATGATTTTCGTTTGTGGATTATTCGTCCATTTTTACGATGTCGCAGAGAAGATATACGTTCTTTTTTATTGCAAAGGAATATTGGTTGGTGTGAAGATCCTAGTAATAATGATGATAGGTTTGAGCGTGTTCGTGTGAGACGCTTTATTAGAGATATTGATCTTCATGCGTTATATCACAAGATAGAAAAATTTCAGGATTTGCGTGTAACAATTAATAATGCTGTAGCTACGTTGATTCCCAAATATTTGACAGTTCATTTGAGATCAATTATTGCAATTTCACAAGATATCTTAAATATTGATTCAGCTCTTTTATCTTATTTATTAAAAGTTTCTATCGCAGTTTGTGGAGGGCAATTTTTTTTCCCAGGACATAGTTCTATAGAGAGAGTCATGTCTTTCCTCAAAGACGGGGGAAAAGGGTGTATTAGTATTGGACGAGTTGTAATAGATCGACGTGAAAATTTTTTGTGGATAACACGTGCAGTACGAGATCTTCCTACTTTGAATATTCATCCAAAAGAAACTGCTGTTTGGGACGGAAGATATCAATTTCAAAATTCATCCGATTCACTTATTCAGATTAGTCCTCAATTGTATAAAAAAAGTGATGTTCCTTCTGGTATTCCTCCCATTGTTGCACAACGTGCCATTTTGAGCATGCCCTATGAACAGGGGGGGAGGGCTGTGTTAACACCTTTTTCTCGTTTTATGACAGGGTTTGATTTTCCTGTTGTGAGCGCGTTCTCTGTGTTATTTGGACAAGTATTTATTCCGCGATTACCGTTTTTTGAGAAAAAAATATATTTTCATTGATTTTATTGAATTATTGTTATTATCATAGCGGTTCTGTTTAGATGATTGGTGTTTTTGATTGGTCGAGAGTTGATTTTAATATTCTGAGGTGTCTTCAATGAATTTTAACATTAGGAATTTCGTTTTATGGATTATGATAGCATTATGTTTAATAGCGTCTTTTTCTATATTTCAAGCTCCTTCTTCTATGCAAGATGGTATGAAAGATATTTCTTATTCTCGATTTATAAAGGATGTAGAAGATGGGCGTGTTCGTAAAATATCTATTATAGGACGTCACATAACGGGATTTTATGTTCAAGGTGATTCGTCTTTTCAGACTTATATGCCATTAGTCAGTGATAAGTTTTTGGATAAACTACAATCAAAAGACATAGAAATATCTTCAAAGCAAAGTGATAACTCATCTGGATTAATAGGTTATTTGAGCAGTTGGTTCCCATTAGCATTAGTAGTGCTTGTATGGATATTTTTTATGAGACAAATACAAGGAGGTGGAGCACGTGGTGCTATGGGTTTCGGAAAATCCAAAGCTAAGTTGCTTTCAGGGAATTCTGTTCGTGTGACATTTGAAGATGTGGCTGGAGTTGATGAAGCAAAAGAAGATTTGCAAGAAATAGTAGATTTTCTCTGTGATCCTCAAAAATTTAAACGTTTAGGTGGGCGTATTCCTCATGGAGTACTTCTTGTAGGCCCTCCAGGAACTGGTAAAACGTTGTTAGCTCGTGCTGTAGCCGGTGAAGCTAAAGTTCCATTCTTTACCATATCTGGTTCTGATTTTGTGGAGTTATTTGTTGGTGTTGGTGCTTCTCGTGTTCGTGACATGTTTGAACAAGCTAAGAATAATTCGCCTTGTATTATTTTTGTTGATGAGATTGATGCGGTTGGTCGACATCGCGGTATAGGTTTAGGTGGAGGCAATGATGAGCGTGAACAGACATTAAATCAACTATTAGTTGAGATGGATGGGTTTGAATCTAGTGAAGGTGTAATTATTATAGCAGCGACTAATCGTCCTGATGTTTTGGATTCTGCTTTATTACGTCCGGGTCGTTTCGATCGCCAGATCACAGTTCCAAACCCTGATATTGTCGGTAGAGAGCAGATACTTGTGGTGCATAGTCGTGATGTTCCATTGGCTACCAATGTTGTTCTAAAAACTATAGCTAGAGGAACTCCTGGTTTTTCTGGAGCAGATTTGAGGAATCTTGTTAATGAAGCTGCTTTGATGGCGGCTCGTCGTAACAGGCGTTTGGTTACAATGCAAGAGTTTGAAGATGCAAAAGATAAGATTATTATGGGGGCAGAGCGTCGTTCTACAGCGATGACAGAAGAAGAAAAGAAAATAACTGCTTATCATGAAGCTGGACATGCAGTTGTTGCGTGTCATGTTCCACAAGCAGATCCTCTTCATAAAGCTACTATAATTCCACGTGGAAGAGCGTTGGGTATGGTGATGCAGTTACCTGAAGCAGATCGTCATTCTACGAGTTATTTATGGATGGTATCCCGTTTAGCTATTTTAATGGGTGGACGAGTTGCTGAAGAAATTATTTTTGGAAAAGATAATGCGACATCAGGTGCTATGTCGGATATTGAATATGCAACAAAATTAGCACGCGTTATGGTAACCCAATTCGGTTTTTCTGATTTATTGGGTAAAGTTTTTTATGGAGAAAGTCAGCAAGAGGCTCTTCCAGGGCATGCGGGTTCTCGTTCTAAAGGCGTTTCAGACGATACTGCTCAAAAAATAGATAAGGAAGTATTGCGTCTGATAGAGGAAGCATATCAAAAGGCAAAATCAATTATACAAGATAAACATGATAATTTTATTGCGATTGCTGAAGGATTATTAGAATATGAAACGTTATCTGGAAAGGAAATTGCTTCTTTAATTAGAGGGGAAAAAATAAGAGTATCTTCAGAAGAAAATAAACCTTCAAGATGTGTATCTGTTCCACAAGCAGGGATTCAAACAGTAGATATTCCTTGTTATGAAGAAAAGACGAAAAAACTTGATTTTTCTAATGATGATTCAAAAGAAGATTCTATTGATGATTCAAAAAAACATTCTAGTGATGATTCAAAAGAAGATTCTAAGGATGTTAAGTAATAATGAAGTAAATTGTCTTACGATGTTGTTCGAATATTAGTTGTAATTTTGAGGAATTAAATATTGTTATACGAAAGAAAATTTTTTAATACTTAGATATATTATTAGTAAGGTATTTTTATTTTTTGATTTCAATCCTCAGAGGAGTAGATGTGAAGCGACGGTATTTTGGAACGGATGGTATTCGTGGTGAGTCTAATACCTTTCCTATTACACCCGATTTTATGATGCGTGTTGGTATTGCTGTCGGCTATTTGTTTAGAGGTAAAAAAAATCACCGTAGAGTTGTTATTGGTAAGGACACTCGCTTATCTGGTTATATGCTTGAAAATGCACTGGTAGCTGGTTTTACGGCTGCAGGCATGAATTCTTTTATTCTTGGTCCTATTCCTTCTCCTGCTGTCGCAATGCTTACAAGATCTCTGCGTGCTGATGTTGGTATTATGATTTCTGCTTCTCATAATCCGTATCAAGATAATGGTATAAAACTTTTTGGTCCGGATGGTTATAAAGTTTCTACTGATATTGAAGATCGTATTGAAAAACTTCTTGAAGATGATTTAACATCATATTTGTCTTCTTATGACAGTATTGGCCATGCAAAACGCGTAGATGGTGTACATGATCGTTATATTGAACATGTAAAGCGTACTTTACCACGGGATGTTACTTTGCAAGGTTTACGGATTGTTGTAGATTGTGCGAATGGGGCGTCTTATAGAGTTGCTCCAGAGGTATTTGGGGAATTAGGGGCAGATGTTGTCGTTATTGGGAATAAGCCCAATGGGATTAATATAAATCTTAATTGCGGCTCTACAAATGTATCCTCTTTGCAGAGGAAAGTGCATGAAGTACGCGCTGATATCGGTATTGCCTTGGATGGAGATGGTGATCGGGTTATCATCGTTGATGAAAAAGGTACTGTAGTCAATGGAGATCAGATTATGGCTCTTATTGCGCGGGAATGGATGAGTCATTCTTTGTTAAAGGGTAATGGTATCGTTACTACGGTAATGTCTAATATTGGTCTTGAGAGATTTATTTCAGGTCTTGGATTATCTTTAAAGCGCACTAAAGTTGGCGATCGTCATGTGATGGAATACATGAAAAATAACGGATTTAACGTTGGTGGTGAACAATCTGGCCATATTATTTTATCTGACTATGGTTCTACGGGTGATGGTCTTGTAGCTGCTTTACAAGTTTTGCGTTATGTTAAGCAATATGATAAACCTGTTAGTATGATTTGTCATTGTTTCGAAGAATATCCGCAGTTTTTGCGCAGTGTTCCAGTAAAAGATACTTCTGTTTTAAATAGTTCGTTGGTTATACAAGCTATTGCTGATGCAGAATCTGAGTTACAGGGAATGGGTCGATTAATTGTTCGAGCTTCAGGGACGGAACCTCTCATTCGTATTATGGCTGAAGGAGATAGTTTTCCTAGAGTTAAGCGCATTGTTGATGATCTGGCTGGCGTTATTCCTATGATCAATTCATGATTACGTAATTAATAGTTATTTGTTTTTTATTATTTTTCTCTATTACTGAGTTAATATCTACTTGTTAGTTATGGTGTTACTTTGCGTTTTTTCTTATACAATTATGCTTTGGTGATTTGTATTCTTTTAAAATTTGCATGGTGTTATGGGAAGGAATCTATATGAAAAACTTTTTATTGCAATTTTTTACTTGGTGGAATGGTCAAACATTGGGTACAAGATTTTTTACTTGGCGTTTTGGTCGTATCGTTGGCAAAGATGAATTTGGCAATACATATTATGAATATCGAAAAAAATCATATGGTTTGCCACGGCGTTGGGTTATATATAAAGGGTATACAGATCCTTCTTCTATTCCTCCTATGTGGCATGGTTGGATTCATCATCGTAGAGTAGATTCCCCTAAACATGAAGAAGGGTATGTTTTTGATTGGCAGAAGCCTCACCGCGCCAATGTTACTGGTTCATTAGATTCTTATTGTCCTGGGTTTAGTAAAAATATTACGGATAGTAGTACTAAAAGAAAATATAGCGCTTGGTCTCCTGATTGTTAATTTATATTGATTGTTTCTTTGGAAATACGATTATGTTGGATGGTTTATTTTTAAAACACAGGGTTTTACTATTATGTTTGTTGTTTGTATCAAGTAGTGCTACGACTGCAAATTCTGCTAGATTTTCAAATAAGACAGCTGAGTTTGCTGGTATGGATAAGATAACGGGTCGTGTTTTGACTTTTGATATTGATATTAATAAAAGTGTGCAGTTTGGATCTTTGACGATTAAACCAATGGTTTGTTATTCAAGAGATGACTATGAAGCTCAACGTGTTGATGTTTTTGTGTCAATTTCTGAATCTTCTGTAGATGACCATGTGGTGCATTCAATTTTTTCTGGTTGGATGTTTTCAGATAGTCCAGCAATGAATGCTATTGATCATTCGATATATGACGTTTGGTTAATACGATGTAAAAATCCCATTACAAAATCTAGCAGTAATTCTTCACTTGATACGAAGAAAGAATCAAATGAAAATTCTCCTGCGGATCTTAGTTCTCAAAAATCGGAATCAGATTCTCAGAATAGTCCAAATAATATTTCTAGTAATTCTTTAGAAGGAGAAAAATCTAAAGAATTAGATAATAAAAATAAATATACGGATTTAAAGGATAATCCTATGAAAGAACCAATAGAAAAATAATTTGATTCTAATTTCAATAAAAAAATATCATCATACTGTTCAAGCCATAATCATACTGTTCAAGCCATAAATTGATTTATATTGTATATTCACTAACATAACCGTATGAAATTTGTCTTCTATTATCAATTTTAAATTTACAGATATAGATGTCTATAATAGATTATCTTTTCACGTTTGCATAATAATTTTACGTTCTCTTATTTTGTAAGATCTTTTGATCCTTACCAAAGATGATTTTGAAAAAAACTATTATCAAAAATACACACGACATCATCACTACGATTGTAGGTGCGGCTGCGCTATTTATGAAAAAACTTAGATATATTCCTATAACAGTACATGTCACAGAAATGATAATCGAAAGTAATATCATCTTTGTATGATGTTTAGATAAAAGAAAAGCAATTGATCCAGGAAGCACTAAAAGAGCCGGAGGAAGAATCAATCCAACTGATTTTAAAGAAATAACAATAATGAGAGATAGAACAATTAAAAAAGCATAATGCAATAATTTTATAGGAATTTGCATGGAACGAGCATGTATAGGATCAAATATCATGAGAAGAAGGTCATTTTTTTTAAGGATGAGAAAAGATACAGAAATCAACGCTAAAACAGCCGTTTTTATAATATCTGATTTAGATATTCCCAACATATCTCCTAGTAGTATATGGCTAAAATGAAGAGAGCTATGCACTTTCAGCATTATAACGATTCCAATAGCGAACATGGTAGAAAATACCATACTTAACAAGATGTCTTCTTGAAAATAGCTATTTTCCTTCAGATATCCAGCAGATAATGTACAAAGCATCCCTGCAATAAAAGCTCCTATTTCTAATGGTATCCCTATTATATTAGATAAAACGATTCCGGGGAGCACTGCATGTGAAATAGCTTCTCCTACGAAAGATTGATTTTTTAAAATTATAAAACAAGATAGAATAGCCATAGGAATCACTACTATGATAGAGATAATAAAACTATTTTGGATAGCAGAAAAGTGTAAAGGGGAAAAAATGCAATATAAGATATTATTCATAAGAATCCCTCTTTTATAGATTATTTATAATTTTATATTTTTTGGAAAAAAAGAACAGACATAGTAAAAAAATAGAGGTTTCTATTATCACAATGATTCCTCCAGGACTGCAATCTAAAAAATAACTGATATATGATCCTAGGAAGCTACTAACAGCTCCTAGAAAAGAACTAGCAAAAAGAAATTTTCCAAATGATTTAGTCATTAATTTAGCAGTAGCGCCGGGTGTAATGACTGTTGCTATAACAAGTAATATACCTACTGTTTGGAATCCAATAACTATTGTTATTGTTAACAAGCTAAAAAATAATATTTTTAAAAATTTTACATTTAATCCGATTGAATAGGCGTGTCCTTCATCAAAAAATAAAAGTGTAAAATCTTTCCATTTCATGCATACAATTGATATGACACTCAGACTTATAACCAAGACTTGAATAGCATCAAAATTGCTCATAGAAAGAATATTCCCTAAAAAAATATTTTCTATATACACAGCAGATGGCGATAGAGATAACATGAACATAGCAAAAGAATAAAAAGTTATATAAACCACTGCGATAGCGGCATCTTCTCGTAATTTTGTTTTCTCATTTACTTTTAGCATCATGCCAGTAGCTAGCATTCCTGAAATAGTAGCGCCAATAGATAGAGGAATATTCAATCGATAGCATGCAACTATTCCGGGGAAAATTGCATGTGATATTCCGTTGCCGATAGAAGACCATCCTCGTAAAATTAGATATGCCGATAACAATCCACAGACACATCCTATGATGGTACTAATCCAAATAGCTGTATTCATGTAGCTGTATGTAAAAGGTTCTAAAATATTATTTATCAATGGATATATCATATGCAAGCTCTACTCTAGGATTTGTTTGATAATAAACTTCATCCCCAAAGGTTTTGCCAATATTATCTGCGTTGAAGATATCTGCTGTCAATCCAGATGATATTACTTTATTTCTAAGAAAAATAGTTCGATCACAAAAAGAAGGGATGGAGTTAATGTTATGCGTAGAAATCAAGATCATCCTATCTTCATTGCGCAATGATTTTAAAAGAGAAATAATTTCTCTTTCCGTTCTAAAATCAATTGCTGCAAAAGGTTCATCTAAGATGATAACCTTGCTTCTTTTAGCGAGTGCTCGGGCAAGAAAAACGCGTTTTTGCTGTCCTATAGATAGTTCACCAATTTGTCTTTTGCGCATAAAAGACATTCCTACATTTTCTAATGCTTCTGTTACTATATAACGGTCATTATCTGATGGTATACGCATCCAATTCATATGTTTATAACGACCCATCATGACAACATCTTCTACTAGAATGGGAAAAGTCCAATCTATCGTTTCCATTTGGGGTATATAAGAAATAAGATCTGCTTTTAAGGCATTTTCTACAGTTTTATTAAAGATAGATATTGATCCCTTATCTAGCGGGATAAATCCCATAATGGATTGAAATAAAGTAGATTTACCAGCCCCATTTACTCCAATTAAAGCCGTTATTGTATTTTCGGGAATAAAAAGGCTTACGTCTTTCAAAGCGCAATAACCATTACGATATGTTACCGATATATTGTCTAATTCTATACCACACTCTGTGGGATTGGCATGTATTGTCATTGTGAAAGATTATCCGTTATTTTTGTTACAGAAAATTTGAGTAGATCTAAATAAGTAGAAGCAGGTCCATTTGATTTGCTAAGGCTATCTACGTATAATACTCCACCATAGGAAGCGTTTGTCTCATAAGCGACTTGTTTAGCGGGTTGATCAGAGTTTGTGCTTTCTGAATATATGAATTTTATTTTATGAAAGCGCATCTTATTGATTACATCGCGAATTTTCAACGGGCTTCTTTCGGAATCGGAATTAATTGGCCAGAGATATAACGAGTTAAAACCAAAATCTTTTGCCAGGTACACCAGACATCCTTCGCTAGTAACGAACCAACGATTCTCAGGACTAATCATATCAATTCTGTTTTTTAAAGGCAACAATGCTGTTTGTATTTTTTCTGCATACTCTCGCGCATTACGTGCATATTCTTCAGCGTTGCTAGGATCCAACGATTCCAACGCTTTTCTAATATTTTCAATATAGATCATTGCATTTGTTAGAGACATCCAAGCATGGGGATTGGGATTGTCATCTACATTAGGATCCTCTGATACACTAATAGGCTTTATTCCATCTGTTACTGTGACGATTTTAGTGTCTTTTTTTAAATTGGTAAAATACTTCATGAAAGTTTCTTCAAGATGCAAACCATTACACAGGATAAGATCTGCGCTTTGTATCTTAATTGCATCTGCAGAGGTGATTTGATAGCTATGGGAGTCCTGGTCTGTTTGCACTAAAGTAACCACTTTCACCAAATTTTTAGCAATATTTTTCGTCATATCTCCGATAATAGAAAAACTGGATAATACTACCTTCTTTTGTTGTTCAGCAGAAATAGATACAGGCATTATTGAAAAAAAAACGAAAAGAAAATATGAAAAATAACGTAATATCATATATATATTCCTTAAAACACAACCCTTATACTCATGATTAATCATTAACATCGTTTTGTGTAGATCGTCAAGCAACGTAAGGTATTATTTATAATGCAATGTGTTTTTTAAAGTTGTAAATAAGCGTAATCATCTAATAAATAATATAGTATAAACAATCTAAGATAGTCGTATTTCGTTATCTTCAATAAACAAAGATTATTGTAATCAGGGATTATTTATGAAAATGTGAATGTAAAAGAGATTATTTGAAAAATATTGATTTAGAATGTATATTCTTTACTGAAAAATCATCAATTAAAATATAATTCGGGATGATCATATTCAAAGAATATTTATTATGTAAGTTAGATGATCATCGGATAATCTATAACAAGCGTAGCTCGTTTTTCTTGATTTTTGGATGAAATAAGGCTCAATAGTGAAAGGAGCGATGTATTTTAGCATGTCTATAGTGTTGACTTTTCCAGGACAAGGTAGTCAGGTAGTAGGAATGGGTCGTGATCTTTGTGAAGCTTTTCCCGAAGCACGTCTTGTATTTGAAGAGGTTGACAATACTTTAAATGAAAACCTTTCAGATTTGATATGGCATGGACCTCAAGAATCATTAACTGCTACGTATAATGCTCAACCTGCTTTAACAGCTGTATCTATGGCATTTATTCGTGTGATGGAAAAAAATGGACTGTGCGTTGAGAGAGATATAAGTTATGTTGCAGGACATTCTTTGGGGGAGTATACGGCTCTTTGTGTAGCACAAGCGTTCTCTTTATCTGATACTATTAGATTGGTGCGAGCTCGTGGAAAATCTATGCAGGAAGCTATGCCGCCAGGATTGGGGAGTATGGCAGCTATCATTGGTTTAGACGATAGTATAGTGGCATGTATTTGTAAGAAGGCTTGTAAAATTGGTGTATGCGAGATTGCCAATGATAATGGGGGAGGGCAAATAGTTATTTCTGGCTTGCAAGATGCGGTTAAATGGGCAGTTCAGGATTGTCTGGACAAAGGTGCAAGGCGTGCCGTTCTTTTGCCTGTTTCTGCTGCTTTTCACTCATCTTTAATGGCACCCGTTTCTAAAGTAATGAAGTGGATGTTGGATGGCGTAAAGAAGAAGGATCCAATAGTGCCTATTTTGCCAAACTTATGTGCAAGTCCAGTTTCTAATATTGATGATATTTCTAGATTATTGGTGGAACAAGTAATGGGGAGTGTGCGTTGGAGGGAGACTATACAGTGGTTTGCGGACCATGGAGTAAAGAATATTTATGAGATTGGTTCGGGAAAGGTGTTAACAGGTATTGCCAAGCGTATTGATAAATCTGTGTCAGCTATTTCTGTTAGTAAGGTTGAGGATATAGATTTAGCGCTTAGATCTATAATTGGTTAGGATATTGTATATATGTTTGATTTAACAGGTAAAAAAGCATTAGTAACAGGTGCTAGCGGTAGTATTGGTCTTGCAATTGCTAAGATTTTATATCAGCGAGGAGCTTCTGTTGGATTGCATGGTACTTCGCATGAAAAGTTACAAGGAGTGGCTCATCATTTTGATGACACTAATCGTTTTTTTCTTTTTCCATCAAATTTTTCAGATCGTTCGTCTGTTGAAGATTTGTCTACAAATGTTGCCGAAGAGATGGGAGGAGTTGATATCCTTGTGAATAATGCGGGAATTGTGAGGGATGCACTTCTGATGCGTGCACGTGATGAGGATTGGGATAATGTTTTGTTTGTGAACTTAACATCAGTATTTCTTTTAACGCGTAGGCTAATTCCTGCAATGATTAAAAAACGCTTTGGTCGTATTATTAATATCACATCTGTTGTAGGGTTCGTGGGAAATGCTGGGCAAGCTAATTATTGTGCTGCTAAATCTGGATTAACAGGTTTTACTAAAGCACTTGCAAAGGAAACAGGTAAGCGTAAGGTAACGGTTAATTGTGTTTCTCCTGGTTTTATAGCAAGCAATATGACGGCTAATTTGACCGAAGAACAGCATCAAAATATTATTTCTTCTATTCCAATGCAGTGTATGGGAAATGTTAATGATGTTGCTTCTGCCGTGCTTTATCTATCTTCTGAAGAGGCATCGTATGTGACAGGTCAGACTATTCATGTAAATGGTGGTATGGCTATGATTTAAGATATAAAAATATTTCACTATAAAAAGTAATGATTGTTGCATTACGAAGTCTGACATGCTTTAAATTTATAGAAGGGATTCATATGTCATTCTAGTTTTTCACAGGCCTTGTCTTGTATGAAATCATCTTTTTTAGTTGACATTAGGATGGGGTGTTGGGATATTGAGAATGATGATTGCCCAGAAAAATTTTTTCGCATCTTAAAATAGAGTAAAAAAATAAGGATTAGCTTAATTATGTCAAATACTGGTGATAATAGTTCACAAAATAAAATGAGTGCGGGTCATGCAGCAGATTCGTTTACAGAGGAGTATATTACTCAGACTGTATACGATATCACGCAATCGCATCTTGGGAAGTTAAAAAATGTAGAAGTAACAAAAAGTTCCCGTTTTATTGAGGATTTAGGTGCAGATTCTTTGGATACTGTTGAGCTTGTTATGAATTTTGAGGAAGAATTTGAAATTGATATCTCAGAAGATAATGCTAAGAGTATTTTAACTATTGGTGATGCTATTGATTTTATCAAAAAGGCTTGTGAAGAGAAGCGGGAAAAGAGCGGGGAAATAGCGGAGGAAATAGTTGAGAAATAGTTATTGTTCTTTATTTTGTTTTATTTGTTGAAATCGAAGTCTACTATCGTCTTATAACAGTAATATTTTGAAGAGTACGATATAGCCATAAGGCGTATGGTTATAACTGGATTTTCGAATAATTGCCCCACTTGGATGTGGGGTTTATATCAGTTAATATCGTCTTATCGAAGGTTAGGCAAACATTTCGCATATAGATCACAATTTAATTTAGAAGGTTTGTTTTTCTAAAGATTAAGTCATTCATTTCAGATAAAAATTGTTTTATTTAATAGAACTTTTTATTATGAAGATTGGGTTTCTTTTGCGTATTTTCGCAAATTTAACCATTTTATCTTTATATGAAATGGTTAAATTGATATGGTGTTTCCTATTTTATATGGTCTCCTTGTATGCTTCTGATTATAGATAGTAATATTTTGAGAGGGAAGATATAGTTATGAGACGTGTGGTTGTGACTGGACTTGGAATGATTACCCCGCTTGGATGTGGTGTTGATGTTAGTTGGTCTCGCCTTATTGCTGGTGAAGTAGGTATACGCCATCTGAGCAAAAAATTTGATTTAGAAGGTTTGTCTTCTAAAATTGCTGGCTTAGTTCCAACTGGAGACGGTTCTAATGGAACGTTTAATTATGAAGATTGGGTTTCTCCTGCAGATCTTCGCAAAATTGATCAGTTCATTTTGTATGGAATGGTTGCGTCAGATATGGCGCTTGCCGATTCTGGATGGAATCCTAAAACAGATAAAGATCGTAATTCTACAGGCATAGTTTTTGGATCTGGTATGGGAGGTCTTAATAGAATTGTGGATAGCAGTAATGTGTTGCGAGATGGTGGTCCTCGTAGAATTTCTCCTTTTACTGTTCCTGGAAGTATCATTAGTCTTTTATCTGGAAATATTTCTATTCGTCATCAATTGAGAGGTCCAAACCACGCTGTGACAACAGCTTGTTCTAGTGGAGCACATGCGATTGGTGATGCGTCACGTTTGATTGCTTTTGGTGATGCAGATGTTATGGTTGCTGGCGGAGCGGAGGCATCTATTTGTCGTTTGGGCATTGCTAGTTTTGCTGCATGTAGGGCTTTGTCGACTCGATTTAATGATGATCCTACAAGGGCTTCTAGACCATTTGATAGAGATAGAGATGGTTTTGTTATGGGAGAAGGGGCTGGAGCATTGATTTTAGAAGATCTTGAACATGCTAAGGCTCGTGGTGCTAAAATATATTCTGAGGTAGTTGGATATGGTCTTTCAGGTGACGCTTTCCATATTACAATGCCGCCAGAAGACGGGAATGGTGCATATCGTTGTATGTCTGCTGCAATTTCGCGAGCCAAAATATTCCCTAGTGAAATAGACTATATTAATGCCCATGGCACTTCTACTATGGCAGATATCATAGAACTGGGTGCCGTTGAAAAATTGATGGGCGATAGCTGTTGTCATGTTTCTATGTCTTCTACTAAATCTTCTATGGGTCATTTGCTTGGGGCAGCAGGTGCGGTTGAAGCTGCTATTTGTAATCTTTCGATCCGTGACAGCATTATTCCTGCAACTCTTAACTTAGATAATCCGGCAAAAAAAACACTCATAGATTTAGTCCCTCATCGGTCAGTTAAAAAGAATGTTAATATTGCGATGTCTAATTCTTTTGGTTTTGGGGGGACTAATGTTTCTTTAGTATTTAAGAAATTTCAAGATGGTGTTTAATGACTGATTTTTATATGTTTATAGTTATACCACCTAGTAATTTTGTTTTTTAATAGATTGTTTTTTAGAAGGTTTTTCTCCTTGAAAGTAATCCTACTTAAGAGAATGTTATTTTTAAAATATATAATTTCTTTTCTAGTCATATTGATGATTGGAATTGGAATTAATTTTTATATAATCAGACCTTATAATGCGAAGGGTCCTCTTAAAGATGATACTTTTTTTTTTATACGTAATGGTATGTCATTAAAAGAGATTTCAAGAAATTTGTTCAACATTGGAGCAATAGTAGACCCATATCTATTTCGTTATGCTACCCAGTGTTATTTTGGATCTCAAGGACTTAGGGCAGGGGAATATGAGATAGACAAGGGTTCTTCGATGTTTCAAATTGCTGAAAAGATTATGTATGGGAAGGTTTTAATGCATTCAATTTCTTTCCCTGAAGGGTTTACAGTCAAACAGATTTTTAGAAAACTAAAAGATAGTCCCTTTCTAGTAGGTGAATTACCATCAGAATTACCTCTTGAAGGTACGCTATGTCCAGACACTTATAAATTTGCTTTGGGGACACGTCGTTCAGAAATTTTAGATCAGGCGATGCTAGAACAAAAAAAAATAGTGGATGATGTGTGGAAGAATCGAGATGAAAATAACCCAATAAAGAGTAAAGAAGATTTGATTATTCTTGCCTCTATTGTTGAAAAAGAAACATACCATGCTGAGGAACGTGCTCATGTGGCTTCTGTTTTTATAAATCGTCTATCAAAATCTATTAGGCTTCAATCTGATGCAACAGTTATTTATGGTATTGTAGAAGGGGATTATGATTTGTTGGATAAGAAAATCATTCAGTCTAATTTTTCTAAAAAAACACCCTACAATAGTTATTTTGTGAATGGACTACCTCCAACGGCTATTTCTAATCCTAGTAAGTTATCTTTAGAAGCAGTTGCAAAACCATTACATACTGAAGATTTATATTTTGTCAGTGATGGTAAAGGGAGACATTTTTTTTCTAAAAATTTTAAAGATCATACTATTAATGTACAGAAATGGCGTAAAATTTCTTTAGAATCAAAATCTTAATTGTTCGTTCAGATAAGTCTGTTTATTCAGTACGTATTGCTGAAAAATTTGGTGAGTTACTTGAGAATGAATTTATTTCTGAATATTACTATATTTGCGAAATTTTTTTTAGGATTATTCAATATGCTATTGTAATATTATGTTTTTCAGCCTAAAACTTTTTTGTATTTCTGATTTTTTCGTAACAGAGATGAAAATTAACAGTAAATACGTCAAATTTATTCTACAGTAAGATTCTTGTATGTAAAACTATGAGTATTGCGAACATTTTTTTAATGATATTATAAAAAACATAATGGAGGGAAGGGATCTTTTATCAAAAGTAAATATCTAAACCATTATAATATTGTATAATAAAAAAAAATGTTCTCAAAGTCTTGCTCTTGAATGATAAACAAGTTAGTAAAAACCAGTGAGTTTGTAATAATAAAGACAAGAATATTATTCTTGGGCCCGTAGCTCAAGGGTTAGAGCTAACGGCTCATAACCGTTTGGTTGGGGGTTCGAATCCCTCCGGGCCCACCATTTTGATATTTTTATAGGGGAATATTGAGATTGGTGCTTTTATCGAACCTCGTATTAAAAACTATCTCACAATCAAAGAAGTCCTTTACTCAATAGAAATAATATATCGTGTTTCAATTGGTAGGGAATAGGTGGTTTAGTAATTCATAATATTTTGGTATTTTTATTTCTCATGTACAATTTGTTTATGTAATAAAATATTTGCGCCATTAAAACAAAAGTATATGTTTATGGTAGAAATGCTCATAATTGTTGTTTATTTTTTAGGAGTAGTATTCGATCTATTAATTTAGTACTAAAAAATACATTAAAATCAATACCTTATATAAAGGTAAGGCCGAATGTTAGAAATGAATAATCAATAGCTTAAAAACCACTTAGTCCTACTTTTTACACAGAATCCGCAATCATTTTAGCAGTGTTATAGGCAAGTTTCTTTGCTTTCACTTCTCTTGTATAGAGTTCAGCCAGATCTGTCTTTGACAATCCGTACATAGCCATAAGTTCGTGATGACTAGTACCTGCATTCGATGCTATTGTTGCTCCTGTTTGTAGCCCATGAGTTCTATATTCATTATGTAATCCCGCTTCTTACATCTTCTAAACCATGTAGTAAACTATAGTAAAATAAATATCTTATATAAAGGTAAGACTAAATCAGAATCATGAAGAATCAATAGCTTAAAACCACTTGGTCTTACCTTTTTATACGGAATCTGCTATCATTAGCGGTCTTGTATGCTAACTTCTTTGCGTTCACTTCTCTTGTATAGAGTTCAGCCAGATCTGTCTTTGACAATCCGTACATAGCCATAAGTTCGTGAGGACTAGTACCTGCATTCGACGCTATTGTTGCTCCTGTTTGTAGCCCATGGGCTCTATATTATCAGGTAATCCCGCTTCTTACATCTTCTCCAAACCATTACCGAAAGAATCTGAGAGGAGAAAGTTTTACCACGGGTATTTATTAAAAAAGTATCGTGTTCTTCACCGACCACATCTAGACATTTTTGCAAAGATTCAAAAATAGGAACATGAACTGTCTTCTGCTTACTAATTGATAAAACATTATCTTTGACGTTCTCTTTGCCTATTCTTATGACATCGGATCGCCTTAAGCCTAAAAACAACATAAGCCTAAATCTAACCTTGCCATGGTATTAATAGGATAGTGTTTTTGATACACTTCTACTAATACCATTTTTGTATCTGCAACTTATTATATCAAAAAGATAACGTAAGTCAGGATGAGACAAGCTTATATTAATATTTAAAAAACAGTATGCGCAACGGAACATAAACTATGTGTTGGCATGATGCCAGACCGTTACCGCCGGCAGCCCGGTATGTTTTACTTTTTGATGTCATTTTGATTTTTAAGGACAGGTATAATAATGACTAGTATTTTAACCAATCTTCCTGCAATGTCTGCCTCACAAAAATTGCGGGATATTAATTATAACTTAGAAGTTGTACAAAATCGTGTTTCTTCAGGATTGCGTGTTTCTGATGCCGCTGATAATGCGGCTTATTGGTCAATTGCACAAGTAATGAAATCAGATAAATCAGCTCTTTCTGCGGTATCTGATGCTATTGGACTTGGATCTGCAAAAGTAGATATTGCTAAGGCTGGGATTAGTGAAGCTATTAAAGTAATTTCTGGTATAAAAGAAAAATTAGTTGCAGCTATTGAGCGTGGCACAGATTCGAAGTCTATTCAATCAGAGATTACTCAACTTCAGGAACAATTAAGAGATATTGCAAAGGGAGCTTCTTTTAATGGTGAAAATTGGTTGAGAACGGAATTAGGATCATCGACAGCTTCTATTCCTAAAAGTGTTGTCAGCTCTTTTATTCGAGATAATAATGGTGAAGTTAAAGTAACAACTATGGACTATGCTCTTGATCAAGATACTGTATTATTTGATATTTCAAACAGTTCAGAACATTATGGTCTTCTTGATAGGAATCACAAAGTTAAGATTAATAAACAAGAGCTCAAGGAAACGAAAGTATCCTTCTACAATAAAAACAATGAAATTGTTAATAAAAAAATGAAACTCGTAACTACTGATGGAGTTTGGTTAAAGGCGGCAGGAGCCATTTTTGATCAAGAAAGAGGTATTGCACAATTAAAACAAAATGAAAATGGGAACGCTCAAACAGGTGCATCATCAAAATCGCCATCTGCCCCTGTTTCTACCGGAGACAAAACATATCTTCGTATAGGAAATTCTGATACATGGGTAGTTGCTACCAATAATGAAAGTTTTTCTGATGGTAAAAGTATTGCTTTAGCGAAAGCAGAAGATGGTACATCTTACTATATTGATACGAACTCAACTAATGTAGATGCACGAGTGCTTCCTGACGAAGTAAACATGGATTATTCTTTGGTAACATTCGATATTACTAAGAATTCGAATAATTATATGTATAATGAAAGTAATTCTATACAAGTAATGCTTTCGTTTGTTGATAACCAATTAAAAGCTGTCACTTCTGCGGCAGGAAAAATAGGATCAATTAGTTCGCGGATTCATTTACAAGAAAATTTTATAAAATATATGAGTGATTCTATTGAAAAAGGTGTAGGTCGTTTGGTTGATGCTGATATGGCTGCTGAATCTAGTAGGCTTTCTGCATTGCAAACACAACAACAATTAGCTATTCAGGCATTGTCTATTGTTAACAATTCTACAGCGAGAATTTTATCTCTCTTTCGTTAAAATTTATCTTTAATATCTGATATTTGAAGAGCTGTTTTTTACTATAAAATAGCTCTTCAAAAAACATTTTGTTATCAATTGTGTTTGTAGTTTTATTAATTTGATATGTCAAAATTTATTATATTTATGCGAAATTTTGACAAAAGCACTTTTGATCATTTTATTTTATGGTGAATGAATGATGGACTCTATTTTATCTCGTCTAGAAGATTTTAGTCGAGTCAGTTCATTATCTGATATAGTTGTTCCTGAGGATCAGACTGTTTCTACCGTAGGTGTGAAGTTTGATTCCCTTGCTGACTTTCAAAAGGAACAAGATAAAGCGTATCAAGAAGGTTATAAAAAAGCTATTTGTGATCGAGAATTATATTGGAAATCTAAAAATAATCTTATGCAGCAATATCATGATAATAAGATGGCTGATTTGCGTGAATTATTTGAATCTTGTACGACCGAAGCTATTTCAATCGCTGTTAGGGATTCTTTTAAGTGTTTTTCAGATTCCTTAGAAATAGAAGTAGCGCAGGTTTTAAAATCTATTTTAGATATAAGTTTTTCTCGCAAAGCTGCTATTGAATTTTCAAGAGTTATTATTGATCTTTTGAAGAAAGGGGATTGTGGAAAAATTGTGGTTCATTGTCCCAATAGTTTTCATTCTCTTATTGAAGAATTACTAGGAGAATATTCTCCAATGGTTTGTTATGAGGATTCTGATACGGTAGAATTTTCTTCCAAAATTTCTGGTAGTATTATTACCACGCGACTTGAATCTTGGTCTTCCGATGTTAAAAAACACATAGAAATTCAGCAGGATTTGAAATGAATTCTCATGAAGACAAGAATCAGAAATTTATTTTCATCAAGAAAAAAGTAGTCCAAGATGATACAGAGCATACTATGGGTGCTTGGAAAATTGTTTATGCAGATTTCATGACAGTATTGATGTCTTTTTTTTTATTAATGTGGATTGTTAATGCTACTGATGATGATACTAAAAAAGTAATAGAAGAGTATTTTAATCCTTTTGGGAAAAATTTACAGATGTCTTCTAAAGGTATTTTGAATGAAAAAGAGATGCCTCACAATTTTCTTCTAAATGATTCTAACCTGTTAATTCATGACAATATTATTAATAATGATTCGATTTTGAATAATGGTAATATTGATAAAAGAAAACAACATCAAACGTTAGAAAATAATATTTTTTCTTTCAATAAGTCGCAGCAAAGCGATTATCTCAAAAATCCTTTGATGCGAGATTTAGATAATAAAAAAGGTATTTGCAAGAATCTAGATCAAGAAAAAAGAATAAAGACAGAAGAAAATTATTTTCTTCCTCCTCTTAATAAACAAATGATCCTTGAAATGAAAAGAAAGAAACGATCGCAAGAATTAGAAAAAAAATTAAGCTCAAAACTTTCAGGATTGACATCAGGGCATGTTTCAAAAAGAATATTATTTGATACCACTAACCAGGGGACACTGATCTCAATTATTGAGCAAACAAACACCCCTATGTTTGATAAAAATTCATCTATCCCATTGTCAGAAACGGTTATGATTCTTCAAAAAATTGGAGAATCTCTTGCGCATAGCAAGGAAAAAATTTCTATTCGAGGACATACCGATGCTCGTCCATTTCATAATTTGACGGGAGATAATTGGAAGTTATCATTAGATCGTGCATATAGTGCTTATCAAGTTTTGATGAGATCGGGAATTACAGAAGATCGTATATCAAATATTTCTGGTTTTGCACATCATCATCCTAAGATTATATCAGATCCTATGAATCCAGCGAATAGACGCATAGATATTTTAGTGATAGATGGACAAGGATAATTCTTCTATGTATCAAAAATGTTTCATTTGTATGATGATTATAACTATGGATGTATTTGTAATCTTTGCAATGGATCAGGATTTAGTTCGTCCTATTCTTCCATATCAACACGTAAGGCTCTTACAAAATTCATTTAATAAGGCAGTTAGAGGAGATGTGTATTCACAGAAAAAAAATCCTGATATAATAAAAGAAGTTGGATTACAATTGCGTGCAACTCAGATGGATGTTTTTGCAGATCATCGTAATGTTGATGCAGTTTGGATATATACAATTATTTCGCAGGATCTTTCTATTTTAGATGACTTTCTTGCAAAAGATACAAAAGGCTATTTTGATCGTTCTATCGTTGATGTTTTAAAGAAATATTTTTCAGGTGAATTTAAAGAATCTCTTAAAGCATTCAGTAAGATAAATGATAAGAATAACACACAAGGTATTACACCATATCTTTATCTTCTTATGGGTAATGCTACGACGCCATTCGATCCACAGCAAGCAAGTAAATTGTTTGATTATGTGCGCCTTACATCTTCTGGTACTTTTTTAGAAGAAATTTCTTTACGCTGTTTGTTGGAAATAACAAAAAATCAGGATGGAGATGATCGTGTATTTAGCTACATTCGTAGTTATATTACTCAGTTTTATTACTCGATGTATCAAAACCATTTCAGCAGTGTTTTATTGCATTTTTTATTGCATAATCAATTGAGATTAACAGAGGAAGATATTGTATTTACAATGTCTTTTTTATCTTTAAAAGACCAAAGTGCGATTTATTTGAAACTTGCTCGAAATGCTGTCATTTCTGGAAAAAGCAAAATAGGCTTTTTAGCAATTAAGCAATTAAAAAAAATGAGCGGTATATTGGATTATAAAGATTTAACCACTGTACAGCTCTATGAGAATATATTGAATATTCCTTTTGTAGATATCATTCCATTACAACGTAGTACATATAATATTCCCTACGACTTTCTTACGCAGCAAGATAGACATTTAAAAAAATATGCTGAGGTTATTATGTCTGAAATGGGAAAGTCTTTAATTAATATTGATTTCGATCATATCAATAAAAATTTTATTTCATATAAAAAAGAACATGAACATATGACTTTAAATATAAAACCATTTATTCATAAAAATATTCAAAAAATAAAAGAGATAGATCATTTCCTTGAAGATACGAGATAAATTATGAAAGAAATCAACAATATTATTTCTAAAAACTCTTTTGATATCAACCAATGTTCTTCGGATTATACTAATAATCAGTTAGATTCTACGCAAGGGAAAAAGAAAAATAGCACTATAAAAATTATAGGTAAAAATTCTAACAAACAAGCTTTCGATATTCCACAGAAATATTTATTTAAAAATGTTTTATCAACTATTTCAAATACATCAGATAGTCAGCTCCATGGGGAAGAAGAACTATTGATTAATAGTGATTTGACACATGCTTCTTGCGAAAAACTCTTATGTCCTAAAGTTTTACAGGATTTCAATAAACGATATATTATTGATGATAAGAAGGATATTCCCTCGGTAGAATCTTTTTCACAGAGGGTAAAAACAATTGATCATCTTGACTATATTATTCCGTATGATTTTGCAAAAGAAAATCCATTAGAGGACAGGTCCTCAAATGAGGAAATGCGAAATTTAGACTTTCTTTTTGTGCCGTGCATGTCATATTATAAAAATAATCTTGCTTCTTTGGAATCTATAGAAAATACAAGAGATCAAAAATATTTGATGCATTTTCCCATGATTCCAGAATCTTGCTATTATACAGATCAAGGTTCTATTAAAACTTTAAAAATACAGATGAAACCTAATAGCCCTGATAACGTTATTGCTACGTTATCTTTGTCTGGAGACAAGTTATCTGTCAAGTTACAAGTAAAATCAGACTCTCTCTATAAAAAAATCCACACTGAACGCCAAGATATTTTAGATGCGTTGAATTTTTCAGGATATACGATTGATCACTTTGATGTGGATTTTATGCAGAAAGACTTCGGTGGTATTTTTCATGATTCAATGAATTATTTTGCACAACAACATAATCCTATGCAATCAAACAATTTTGATAGGAAAAAATTTTATTCTCTTGCAAAAGAACGTGTAGAAAAAAAAGTTTTTGGGGTAGAGAAGAGAAGTGGTGCTATTTATAGTAACGATGAAATTATAGGAATTTATTCCAATTATTTTTATGTGTAATGTCTTTGATAGTATGAAAATAAATGTTTTTTTACGATGTTTTTATTCTATGTTTTGTGCTTTCAATCATTTTATGACATCAGAAAATTGAGTTATTAAACATATTTTTTCTTTATTAACATGCTGATTTTTTATCAGTTATTCTGTTTTAATAAGTAGTAAATATTGATAAATTTATTACTTATTATAATATATAAATGAAATTTTAAGTGATGGAAACACTATTTTTAATAGTATAATAATGATTTCTTATAAAAAATTTATCTGTTTATGAAAATATATTTATACGGTTGTTTTAAATTTCTTGAAAAATTATTTTTTTTATTAATAATACCTGATAAATGCATAATAATAGTATTATATACATAAATAATACATGTGATAATATATGTTATATGATTTTTATAGCACAACCAATCGATATTTTTAGTTTATAATTTCAAAAAAACAAGTACTAGATATCATCATTCTAAAATGAAAAATGAAAAATAAGAGCTATTTTATTTTATAAAAAAAATTTTTTATAAAAAAATTAAATATATAAAATATTCTACATAGTATTTTATTTTTTTTATTATTAATTTTGAATAATAATATGAGTATTGCATGTTTTCCTTGATAAATCTAAATGATCATCATGACTAATATAACTATTAGCAAATAAATTAATATTTAAGTTTAATGCAATTAGTAAATTATCTTAGTTATTTTCTGGAATTGATCATAATTTCTTTGATTCGTACCGATAATCTTACATAATGTTTGATTCGGGGGAAAAAAGATGTTCGTTTTAATTGATGATCGTACTTTAGTAAAAGATGGTTATATTTCTCTTTTTAGTGATGATGGGGTTTCTTTGGAAGGATTTAATTCCCATGAGTTTGAAGAATGGTTTCAATCTTTAGCTAAAGAAGATGTATCTGCAATTGAATCTTTTCTAATAGGAAAAGGGGAAAAAGTTTTGGAATTACCACGGATTATCAAGGCTCAATCACAAATGCCTTTAATTGGAATTAGTGATTATCCATCTTTGCAAACAACCTTAGATTTCTTTGATTCTGGGGTAGATGATGTTGTAAACAAGCCTATCCATCATCGTGAAATATTGGCAAGAGTAGCGGCGATTCACAGGCGTTTCAAAGCATCTGTTAGGCATGAAGAGATTGAGCCTATTCGTGTATTTTCAGATGGACGTGATCCAGAAGTTCAAGGTGAAGTGTTCCCTTTACCTCGGAGAGAGCGTCGTATTTTAGAATATCTTATGGCTAATAGGGGAAAAAGAGTGGCTAAAACACAGATTTTCAGTGCTATATATGGTTTGTTTGACGATGAAGTAGAAGAAAATGTAGTTGAGAGTCACATTAGTAAATTGCGCAAGAAATTACGTAAAAAACTAGGATTTGATCCCGTTGATTCGAAAAGGTTCCTTGGTTATTCCATTGATTGGAATTAAGTTAACGAAATATTCACCATATTCAGTCTCACACAAGGGGTAAGACTTACTCTCCGCTAGATTGTTTAAATAAGTGGAGAAAAGTGCAATGGGCATTTTAGGAACTATGAAAACAGCTATGTCCGGTATGGATGCTCAATCTAATAGGATATCAGCGGTTAGTGATAATATAGCAAATGTAAATACTATCGGATATAAGCGTACATCCGTTGCATTTTCAACGCTTGTTTTCCCGTCTTCATCCAACTCTCATTTTTCTGGGGGAATAGAAGTTTCTGAAAAGGAGATGATATCCGAGCAGGGATCTCTTACTAATACGGGATCTAATACAGATTTAGCTATTCAAGGTAAGGGATTTTTTATCGTCAAAAATAGAGATGGAATTAATTGTCTGACAAGATCTGGTGATTTTCACGTTAATAACGGAGGGTTCTTAGAAAATACATCAGGAAGTATTTTGCTAGGTTATCCAGTAAAAAATATGACTTCTCCTTGGGTTGCTAATAGTTTTCAAGGATTAGAACAAATGAATGTAAAAAACTTTGAATTAAATGCACAATCTACTACTTCAGGAATTATTGCTGCTAATCTTGATAAAGATGCAGCGGTAGTAGCGCGTGAAAATAGTCCAAAAAATAATAAAAAAGATGCAGAGTATACTCATAAAAATTCTTTTTCATCTTATGATACGTTAGGTTCTCCTGTTATCTATGATTTGTATTATACAAAGGTTGGAGATAAAACATGGGATATATCAATTTTTCGTCAAGATCAAACAACAAAGCATGTTTTCCCGTATAAGAACGCTCCTTTAAGAAGTGTAGAGGTATCATTTGATCCTATAACGGGGAATTTAGACGATTCTTCTCCAAAAGAAATATCCTTTAATGACAATACTTCAGGAGTAAATCATCCAATAAAAATTGATATATCTAAAACAACTCAATTAGCAGGTGGCTTTATTCCACAACAATGTGAGATTAACGGTCATGCGCCAGGCAAGCCGAAAGATTTTTATGTTTCCAAAGATGGTTATGTAAGTGTTGTTTACGATGATGGCACACGAGTTCCAATATATCGTATGGCAATTGCCAGCGTTCCAAGTGAAGATAATTTAAGAATTTTGGATGGTAATACGTATATCCCGACACGTGAATCAGGTGAACTTAGCATTAGTTTCCCTGGTAAAAACCAAAATGGAGAAATTTTTTCTGGAGCTCTAGAGACTGCAAATGTTGATATTGCGAGTGAGTTGACAGAACTTATAGAAGCACAACGGAATTATGCTGTGAATTCAAAGGTATTCCAAACCGGTTCTGATTTAATGGATATTTTGATTAGTCTTAAAAGGTAATTTGATTAAGGAAACTATGATAATGTCTCTTGCATCTGTATTTAATAAAGCACAAAATATTTTCAGTAATGCTAGTCAACAATTCGCAACGATTGTTCGAAATATAGAGAATGCAGATAATAAAAATTATGTTCGTCGGGATGCTTCGACCGTTATAGATGCTGAAAATGTAAAAGTTGTTATTCAACGTTCTGAAAACAAGAATATGTTTGACAAATTATTGCATGCACATTCTTCTACTGCAGGACAGCAAAGACTATTAGAAAGTTTTGAAGCATTAAAAGCAATAATGGGAGCTGATAATAATTATCAAAATTCTCCTACATATTATATTTCGAAGTTTCGAGATTCTCTATCTACATATTCTAAAAATGTTTCGCAGGATATCTTGGGGAAACAAGTTATAGATGATGCAGAAGTATTGGTTCAAAATTTAAATGATTCTGCACGTGAAACACAAAAAATTCGTTCAGTTGCTGATAAAGAAATTGATTTAGAGATTACTAACTTAGAAGGATTATTATCTGAATTTACGGTTGTTAATGATGCTATAAAATTCAAAACTTCTACCAAGCATGATTCGAATGATTTATTCGACAAGCGTGATTTATTATTGCAAAAAATATCTGAAATCATTGAAATATCTACTATTGTGCGCAACAAAAATGATATGGTCATCTACACTTCGGATGGCACTACGTTATTTGAAACAGTGCCACGGGATATTAATTTTGAGAAGATGGATTTTTGTGTTGCTACAAGCAAAGGAAATCCTGTTTTTATTGATGGCGTAGCCGTTTCGCCTAATCAGGGATCATCTTCTCCTAAAGGTAAAATTAAAGCTCTTTTGCAGATCCGTGATAATGTAGCGCCAGCTTTTCAAAATCATCTTGATGAAATGACAAGGAATCTTCTGATTTCTTTTTCAGAAAAAGATCCAGTAGAGGGTCATTCAAAAAATATTCCTGGTTTGTTCATTGCGGATGGCGTCAAAGATTTTGGTAATAAATTGTATAAAGGTATTTCTACAGTTATTCGGATTAATCCTCAGTATAAGTATAATCCTTTGTTTTTGCGGGATGGTGGGTCTGTTTCAAAGGATTTTTTATGGAACGTTAAAGGTTTCGAATCATATCCAGACCTTATTAATCATTACTGCAATTCTTTGAATACAATTTTTTCATTTGATCCTGCAGCAGGAATAGAAACAAATGTTAGTTTATTAGAATATGGTCGTAACTCTATTGGGTGGTTAGAAAACAATAGATCTCATAATTATGATTCTCATATGAAAAATCAGGTCGTTTTTAATCATATTTCTGAATCGTATTCGAATACTTCAGGTGTTAACCTCCAAGAAGAACTCAGTTTTCTCATAAAAGTCGAGCAGTCGTATAATATCTCTAATAAGCTTATAATGTCTATTAACAAGATGTTACAAACTTTATTGGAAGGAGTTAAATAAGTTATGAAAACAACTGGTATTCCAACATCTTCCATATTTGATCGACTTAGTGTTTTCACTAAAGAGCTTAATAGTAATATTGTTAAATTACAAAAAGAATCTGTTACAGGGCAAATTTCAGATTATGGTTTGCAATTAGGAGCACGAGTAACGGGTGTTTTGGAATTAGAACAAGAAAAGGTTCATAGTGAAGAAATACTAAACGATAATAATCTTGCAAATAAAAGTTTGTCTATATCAAAAATTAATCTTGGTGATATGAGCATGATTGTGCAGGATACGTTGGAAGATTTAATTGCTCTTCAGCACAATAATGATGAAGTATTTACCAAGCAAATATTTAGTAAAAACTATAATTCATATAAGTCTTTTATGACATGTGCTAATATGACAGATGGGGGACGATATTTATTTTCTGGCATCAATACATCAGAAAAACCTTTGAACGATTATTTTGACAAAGATTCTCTAGCAAAAAAATCTTTTGATCAAATGCTACAAGTATTTCTTGAAGAAAATTCAAAATTAGTAGGACAAAATATAGAAGTTTCTTCCATGAGTGGTCAGCAGATGACTGATTTTATAAAAAAATTAGAAGATAAATTTTTAGATGACGAATATTGGTCAAAAAATTGGTCAAATGCTTCTAATCAAAATATCCAATATCGTGTACGGGATACTAATAATATTGATGTTTCTGTTAATATTAATACGACTGGAATACGTAATTTTATGCTTTTCTCAGTAATTGGGATAGAATTAGCAAGTAAAAATTTAACAGAATCAGCGAGACAAGTTCTTAATCTAAAGATGATTTCTGCTGTACAGAAAGCATCTTTAGATATCAATCATCAGCATGCTTCTTTAGGAGTATCTGAACAAAAAATTGATAAAGAAAAAGTCTTTCTCCAAGAAAAAATCAATATCATAGATGTTTTGCTGTTAAAATCAGTAGGTGTCGATGAGTATAAAACAAGTTCTCAATTATCAGGATTAATGAATAAAGTTGAGATGTCTTATATGATAACAGCTAAACTACATAAGTTAAGCTTGTTGAATTACCTTTGAATTTCATCATATCTCATACCAGGAAAGAATTATATATGCGTCAGTATTATGATGAGACTATGCAGGAATCTTCCATAGAATGTAAAAAACGTGAACGGTGGGTTCTAGACAAGGCTATTTCTTTGTTATCTACAGCGAATCAGTCTGCGCCAGATAGTAAAGAAGTTGTTGAGGCACTATTCTATACAACTCGTGTTTGGGTTGTGTTCATACAGGATCTTATTTCTGAAAACAACCAATTGTCTGAAGAAACGAAGATAAATCTTATTTCAGTTGGGTTATGGATTTTAAAAGAATGTGAGCGCATTAGGCGTAATCAATCAAATAATTATCAGGAGATCATTGATATTATTACTATCGTGAGGGATGGATTAAAGTGAATAGCCCTTTGCGAATTTCTCTGAAAGCTGGTGAGCGAATATTTTTAAATGGAGCTTTTGTACGGGTGAATAACAAAGTAATCCTTGAGCTTTTAAACGATATTACATTTATACTAGAACATCACGTAATAAAAGAAGAAGAAGCTTTAACACCATTCCATCAGTTATATCTCATAGTGCAGATGATTTTTCTTTTTCCTATTAAAAAAGATTATTTAATAGACCTTTGTCATAGGTATATAGGCGTTTTGTTCAATGTTATTCAGAGCCAACAGATGATTCTAGAACTAAAAAATATCGAATTTTTGGTAGATTCAGGTCGATTTTTTGAAGCTCTGAAAAACATTCGGAATCTCTATCTTATAGAAAATAGAGAGCTTAATAGTAATGCAATTTTTGCATCAATTTTTCAATGTATGCGTCAGGAGATTAAATCATGGAAATTAATACACAAGTAAATTCTATACAGCAAGAATCTTCAAAACCAAAATCTAAGAATATGATTGGTCAAGAAGCCTTTTTAAAGCTTTTAACGACCCAGATAAAACATCAAGATCCAACTGAACCGATGAAAGCGAGTGAACAAGTTGCTCAATTAGCTGTTTTTTCTCAGGTAGAGCAATCAGTACAAATAAACTCTACTTTGCAAGAATTACTGAAAAGCACTAATTTATCACAGGCATCTAGTTATATTGGCAAGAATATCACAAACGCTGATGGTTCTATCAGTGGTACCGTGAATAGTATTCAAATATCACCACAAGGTTTAGTGGCAATCACTGCTGACAATAAGGAAATTCTTATTACAACAGGGATTCGGGTGTCTAATTAGTTATAGTAAATGGTAATTTTATTGAGTAAGCACGAAATTAACACGAGATTAAAATGAATGAAGCAGATGTTTTGGAAATTGCTCGCGCGGCAATGTGGACTATTTTATCAGCGAGTGCTCCTGTTATTTTTTCGGCGATGTTTTTAGGTACTTTAATAGCCCTTTTACAAGCTTTAACCCAAATACAAGAAGTAACTTTGACTTTTGTTCCTAAAATTGTTGTGGTTTTCATTGCTCTCATTATTTCGGCACCATTTATAGGTGGACAAATGTCGTATTTTGTTACTTTAGTGCTTTCCCGTATTCAGTCTTCTGCGGGATAATATATTCATTTTCACACAATTCTTATGCACTAAAAGCGTTGATATACATTTATTTTTAGGCTGAGATCGTGAGATTGAAAGATGGCGCAATCATTAACAGGCAGAGATGATACAAATAAGCGGAATCATGTACACGATTTCGCTGTGTCTTTTTGTCTCGTTCTTATTATATGCATTCTTTTCCTTCCTATACCTACAATTCTTCTTGATATAGGACTAGCATCCTCCATTGCACTATCGATATTGATATTGATGGTAGCACTGTGGATTGAAAAGCCTTTGGAATTTTCTTCTTTCCCCACAATTCTTCTTATTGTGACGATTGTTCGTTTAGCGTTAAACATTGCTACTACGCGTGCTATTCTTTCATTTGGACATGAAGGATATGGCGCAGCAGGAAGGGTTATTGCTGGATTCGCATCTTTAATTATGACAGGAGATTTTGTAATAGGATTCATTATATTTATGATTTTAATTACAATTAATTTTATTGTGATTACAAAAGGAGCAACGCGTATAGCAGAAGTTGGGGCTCGTTTTACTTTAGATGCCATTCCCGGAAAGCAAATGGCTATTGATGCTGATTTATCTTCTGGGCTTATTGATGAAGAAGAAGCCAAAAGTCGTCGTAAAGAACTAGAAAAAGAAAGTGCTTTTTTTGGAGCGATGGATGGGGCATCAAAATTTGTACGTGGAGATGCGATAGCAAGTATTATCATCACGATAATTAATATCGTTGGTGGTATTGTTATGGGATGTTTTCGCTATGATATGTCAATTGGTCATGCCGCTGATGTCTTTGTTAGATTGTCAATAGGGGATGGGTTGGTATCACAAGTTCCAGCACTTATTATTTCTTTGTCGTCAGCTCTTTTAGTATCTCGTACAACTTCAAAAGGATCAACGAATACTGCTATTATTCATCAATTATCTCATTATCCCCGTGCATTATTGATTTCAGCATTTTTTATGATTGTTTTGTCTATGGTGCCGAATTTACCAGCCTTTCCTTTTATAATGTTGGGTGGTTTTTTTGCTTTTGCAGGATGCTACATTCCCTATAAAAACGAATTACAGCTTCTTGCACGAATCGCTCAAAATCAAGAATCCGCTAAACAAAATCAAGAATCAACGAATTTGAATTTATCTACTCCAGGCATTGAATTGGTGTTTGGAAGCTTAGTTTCGAGCCGTTTACTTTCTTCTCAGGGTGATCTTTTTTTGCGGGTTTCTAAAATACGTAGAAAGTTTGCTACACAATACGGATTTATAGTTCCAGAAATTAAAATTACAACAGATATTTCTGTTCCTGAAAAGGGATATATTATTAGAGTATATGGGACAGCAGTTGCAATAAGTGAGCTACGTGTTGGAGAAGTTTTAGTTATTTTAGGATCTGATCCAAAACCTACTTTTCCAGGAGATGAGGTGCGAGAACCCGCTTTTGGTATGCCAGCTATTGCTATCATGGAAAATTTTGCAGATGATTTACGGCGTAAAGGATTTCATCCTATTGATAATCTTTCCGTTGTTCTCACCCATTTAACTGAAGTTATTCGTAACAACTTATCGCAACTTCTTTCCTATAAAGATGTTAAGAATCTCATTGGTCAATTGGATTCTGAATATCAAAAACTTGCAGATGAAATATGTGTTGCTCATATATCTTATTCTGGGATACAAGCGGTTTTGAAATTATTATTAGCAGAGCATGTATCTATTAGAAATTTGCCATTAATATTAGAATCTATAGCTGAAGTAGCTCCACATTTTTGTAAGACAGCGCAGATAGTAGAACAAGTACGTATGCGAATGGCACAACAGATTTGTGGTGATTTAGCGCCTACAGGTAGCCTGAATATTCTCAAATTAGGTAATAGTTGGGATATGATTTTTTATCAGGCTATAAAAAGAGATGCCAAAGGAGAGTGTGTAGATTTTAATGTTGAGTCACGTTCTGTTGAAATGTTTTCAGAGAATGCTGCGAATTCAATTCGTCAATATATGGAGAAAGGTATCATAGTAACTATTGTCACTATACCAGAGATCCGCTCTTATATACGCATGATACTTGAAAGAACTTTTCCATCTTTAGCAGTTCTTTCACATATGGAAATAGCTAAAGGATTAAAAATAAATATTCTAGGTACAATTTCGTGATAATTCCTCCTGAAATTATTATCATGTCCTTATTTTTGATCGTTTGCCGTATTGGTAGTTGTATGATGCTTTTACCTGGTCTTTCAATGGCATACATTCCGATGCAAGTACGTTTGTGTTTTGCGATGGCATTTTCTATAGTACTACTTCCTTTTCTTTGGGATACAATTGATATTCAAAACTTTGAAGATAGGTCATATTATTTAAAATTGGTGATGTTAGAATTGTTTTTAGGATGTGTGTATGGTTTGTCTATACGTGTATATACACTTGGGTTGCAGTTTGTAGGTGGTGTGATATCTACTGCGATTGGTTTAAATTTACAACCAAGTATGGGAATATCTGATTCCATGTCAGAAACGCCGTTTAGTTCTTTTATTGGCATAATAGGGTTGTTAGCGTTATGGGTAACAGATTTTCATCATTATATTTTTGAAGCGCTTGTAAAATCTTATGGGACAATTGCGATTGGCAAAGAAGTTGATTTTAATGGGATCTTTTTTTCTTTCGTTGATATGTTACGAATGACGTTCATTATAATGTTAAGGCTATCCGGTCCATTTTTATTTTTTTGTATAGTGTTTAATATTTCTATTGGATTATTGAATAAATTAGTACCGCAGATTCCTGTTTACTTTATTTCTACTCCTTATTTAATAGGGCTAGGATCTTTGTTTTTATATTTGTTGATTGAGAATATTGTACATAATTTTGCGCGTTCTTTTTTATATGGGGTTTTTTAGTCTTATGAGAAATATGTGATGCGATTTCGTGATTCAAAAAAAATATGTAAGATTCTTTCTGTGCAACATTGTTTGAAAAGTGTTGCAGAAGTAAATCTTACTTGCACTATATTAGAACGTAAGAAAATAAATATTTTAAGAGAAGAATTAATTAATTCAATAAATTCAACTGCATTAACCAATCCTTTGCTCGCTTCGCATTATTCAAGATTTTATCATTATTTGAGTGATAATGATAAAAAAATATCGAGTTTACAGTCGACTCAAGAACACATACTTTTATCTGAAAAGGCAAAAATTGATCGATTAACTGAGATGACAGACAGAATACACATTTTAGAAGAACGTCAATTTGAGGATAAAAATAATGAAGAAAATATAGAACAAAAAATAATATTTAATGCAGTTTCCCGCAAGTTTATGTCTTTATAAGACTATATTAGAATTGATTTTTTATAAAAATATGGCGGTTTAAATTTTATGCACGTTTCTCCTTATAACAGTAATACACCTTATTTGCAAAGCATGGAAAGTAACTTTAGCAAAGTAACACAAGATGATTCTTTTAAATCTTTTACTTGCGTAAAAAATTTAAAAGAATCATCTAACAAATCAAAAGATGTAATAGAAGCAACGCAAAAATTACAAGGTGTTTTAGTTCAATATTTTATTAAGTCTATCTTGCCAGAAGAAACAACTAAATCTTTAGGGGGAGGGTTTAATGGAGATTTTTGGCGAGATGTTTTTGCAGAAAACATAAGCAATTTCATAGTTAAACAACAAAAAATGATATTTAATTTACCTGAAAAAAGTAAATGAAATTTTTTTAGATAATTTTATAAAACAAAAAAATATCTTACATACGACAAGGTGAGAAAATAATATCGTGTCTACTTTAGAAAATTATCGCATTCGAACCGTGTTGAAAAGAGCGATAGCAGTTATAGACAATGAAAATAATAATTTCAAAAATAATATTCAGTTTGATATTAACGTTTCAAACGACCTTAAAGGTCGTTGTTTGCATGAATTATCAACATGTTTTCTTTCTTGTGAAGAGATGTCACGCGATCATGCAGAACAAATACGTATTTTACATGAGAAATTAGAATTAAATTCTTCTCTATTAGAGTCTTATTTAGAAGCTGCTCGGGCAGTAGCTGATTTATTTAAAAAGAAATTACAGGATATGGATGCTGATGGCACTTATCAAGATGGATTTCCTAAATATTTGGATACATGTAAAACTGATATGTAGGTAGTAATTTATTACAAACATTTAATATTTTTTATAATTTATCCAGAGGTTGTTCATGCGATGGCTATCATGTACTGAAAATGCATCCTTCAAGTAGATATATAAGGTTTTTTATTATATGTTGAAAATTTTATTTTCTGGAATATGGATATCAATCGTAACATTAATATCCTTTTATATGCTGTTTATACGTTCCATAGATACAAATACAGGAAATGACGCGTCAGCTGTCATAAATAAAAATGATATGATAACAGGAGAATTGGTTTCTATTCCTGTCGTCTCTAATGGAGTTATTCAGGCTTACTTTTTCATTAAACTATCTTTTATTGTCAAAAGTAGTCAACAGAGACTTTATTTAAAAGCAATTTCCACTGATTATTTGTATACATTGCTTGCCGGCTCTCCTTTTGGTGATCTTGTGCAAATTAAAGCTTTTGGTTTTGATAATCTCCGTCAAAAAATCAAAGAAGATCTCAATTTGAAGTTGGGTAGTCCATTAATATTGGATGTTTTGATAGATAAATTGCATTATCTATCTATTGTAGATATACGTCTTAATTGTTGGCATTTAGACAGTAAAGCATTAGATCTTATTACTCACAAAGGATCTTTAATTGAAAAAAACAAAGAAAATTTAAAATAATGATACATCAAAATTGATTTATATTGTGAAATTTTATTACTATATTAATATGATGATAACATATTTTAATATGATATTTGTTTTATTTAAGAATTTTTATAGATAGTGGAGAGTTTATACTCTTTCGTTGTGTTAATAAATGCAGATGGCTTGTCCACGATGTGCTATTGACATCGTGATTATGTTCATTTCGCTTAAAGAAAGAAGATGCACTTCTTTCTTATAGTAAAGTAAAATATTAGATAACATAAGGAGAAGGATAAATATGGCTTCTTTGATAGATGGAAAATTTATATCTTCTGCTTTGATTCAAAAGATTTCTGAATCTGTTATGTTTTTAAAAAAGGAAAAGGGAGTTCAAGTCGGTCTGGCTGTTATTCTAGTAGGAGATGATCCTGCTAGTTGTTCTTATGTATTAGCTAAATCACGGATGGCTAAAAATTGTGGTTTTAATTCTCTTCAATATAACTTTCCCACAGATGTTTCTCAAGATGATTTGCAAAATGCAATTGCAGAATTAAATAAAAATGATTCAATACATGGGATACTAGTACAACTACCGCTTCCATCTACTTTACATGATCAATCTATCCTTCAATATATTGCTCCAGAAAAAGATGTAGATGGTTTGCATGTTGTCAACGCAGGAAAAGTGATGACTGGTGATTTGACGACGGGACTGATATCTTGTACTCCGGCAGGTGCGATATTTTTAATTGAAAATTGTAAAGGATGCGATTTATCGGGTCAACATGCTGTGGTAATAGGGCGATCTAATCTTTTTGGTAAGCCAATGGGACAATTATTGCTTTCTAGAAATGCTACGGTGACTATGGCGCATTCAAAGACTAAAAATTTACCGGAAATTTGTCGATCTGCGGATATTCTTGTTGTTGCTGTTGGTCAGCACCGTATGGTTCAAGCGGATTGGATTAAGGCAGGATCTTTGATTGTAGATGTGGGGATTAATAGAATAAGTTGTCCTGAACTAGGGAAAAATATATTAGTAGGAGATGTTGCGGACGAATGTAGGTCCATTGCAGGATCTATCACTCCTGTTCCAGGTGGAGTTGGTCCAATGACTATAGCAATGCTTATGGCGAATACAGTTATTGCTGCTTACCGACTTTCTGGGATTGAACCTCCAAAATTTGATGTAAAATCAATATTTGATGTAAAATCAATAAAAGAAAAAGCTATGTAAAAAACGATTAAGGTATTCAGAGCAACTATTTAAGATTGGGAAGTCCAGTATATTGCAATATTTGATTGTGCATTCCGTAAAAAAGCTCTGATAGGCATTTCTAATATATCATATCCTGAAATAGCTTGTTCTAAAATATATTTTTTTTGTATTCCCTCAATATGCAATGCCAAAAATCGCGCATCATGTAATGCAGAAAAATTCAGGCTCATACGTTTATTGATATCAGATTGATTTTCAATAGCAATTACAGATCGAGGCATATTAATGTCAAGAGCAATAGGCAGTATATCTCCTTTAGGGAAAAAAGAAGCTGTATGTCCATCTATTCCCATCCCTAAAACTACAGCATCAAATGGGAAAGAGATTGATTGATGAATTTGTTCATTTGCGATTCGAACGGATTCTTCTATTGTTTTTTGTGGATAGTAAAGAGCAATAAAAGATGATTTCTGAGCTTTGTTTTTGAGAAAAAACTGTGACACAAATGATTGATTCGAATACGAACTTTCAAGTGGCACAAAACGTTCATCGACTAAGGTGACCGTTACCTTATTCCAGTCAATATTTATCATGGATAGTTCTTCTAAAAACATTCGAGGTGTTGAACCACCAGATAATGCAAGACTTGCGGATCCTCTTTTTGTTATCCCAATAGAGAGTTGTTTTGCTATTTTTTTTGCTAACTCTTGCGCTAGTTGTTTTTTATTTTTTGCAACATGTAATTTATATTGTTGCATATGATGGATCCTTAAGTACTTTCATGCCACTTGTGACTATTTTTTTGTAGTAATACATTTGATTGATTTGGTCCCCACGTACCTGCAGCATAATAATCAACATTTTGACTCACAGTTTTCCAACTTTTTAGTATAGAATCGCTCCATCTCCAGGATTCTTCAACTTCATTATATCCCATAAAAAGTGTTTGATCAGCATGTACAATATCCATAAGTAGGCGTTCATACCCATCGGGATTGCGGTGTATTTTTTGAGAATCACAACATATTTGTAGAACATTTTTTTTTAATTTTACGCCACTTGTGCTATGATCTTTAGTAATAATTACTTGTTCAATTCCTCCATTGTTTTGTAGACGTAAAATTAATTTATTAGCTTCTATTGTGGACATCTGATGATCGAAAATAGTACAAGGTGCGTGCTTAAAGGAAATTACAATTTCTGAGACATGTTTGGCAAGATATTTCCCTGTGCGGAGATAAAAGGGAATTCCAGACCATCGCGAGTTTTCAATACTTGCTTTTATTGCGACGAAAGTTTCGGTATCCGACATACCTGACGGAATTGTTTCAAGATAACCTTTTACAGGAAAGCCATTGACAATTCCAGCTTGATACTGTCCTCGTACTGTTAATTCTTTTACATTTTGGGGAGTAATAGTTTTAAGTGACTGTAATACCTTTATTTTTTCATTTTTAATAGATTTTTCTTCCATAGAAACAGGCATTTCCATGGAAACAAGACAAAGAAGTTGCAAAAGATGATTTTGAATCATATCACGTAATGCACCTGTATTCTCATAATAATCGATCCGATTTTCTATACCAATAGTTTCTGCAGTAGTAATTTGAATCTGATCAATGTATTTATTATTCCAAAGAGATTCATAAAATATATTGGCGAATCGAAATGCCAATAGTCCTTGCACCGCTTCTTTTCCAAGATAATGATCAATGCGGAAAATTTGACTTTCTTTGAATATTTTACCAGTGATTGCATGAATTGTTTGTGCAGAATTTAAATCATGACCAATAGGCTTTTCCAATACTACGCGTGTATCTTCTGTGACGAGATTATTGTCATGTATCTTTTGAGAAATTTTTCCAAAAAATATAGATGATATGGCTAGATAAAAAACTCTGATTTTATTTTGATCAATTTCTAATAATGTTTTGAGTATGTCCCATCCATAATTTTTTTCTACATCTAAATTAACATAGAAAATAAAAGAGAGAAAATTCTTAACTTTTAAAGGATTATATTCACCATTTTTAAGGTATCTTTTAAGTTCTGTATCGACAAAAGATCGGTATTTTTCAACAGACATTTTTATTCTACAGACGCCGATAATTCGACTAAAGATTTGATCTTTTTCTTGATTCACATAGTTATTATATAGAGCGGGGAATAGTTTGCGTTTTGCAAGGTCTCCTGTACCTCCGAATATAATAAAGTCAAAATTATTCATATGAGGAGCTTTATTTTGCATAAAAATAGATACTTTTCTGTCGGGATATGTCTTTTAAATAACTAAAATGTTTGAGGAATAATTTAATATAATAACGGTAGTTAGACATTTAGGAGTAAAAATTCTCTTTCCCAAGGACTAATAACTTGCATAAAGGTTTCAAATTCATTTCTTTTTAAAGTCGTATAGATATCAATAAATTGTGATCCGAAAATATCTCTGAAATCAGACGTGTTTTCTAAAAGTGTTACCGCTTCTAATAGTCCACGTGGCAAGTTAATTGCTTCTAGATTAGCAGATTTCGTAGTTGGAGGTGTAGGCTCTATTTTTTGTAGAATACCTAATAATCCACATGCTAATGATGCAGCAAGAACTAGATAAGGATTCGTGTCTGATGATGGAAGGCGATTTTCTATCCTTTTTGTATTGGCATCGGAAAAAGGTATACGGAATGCTGTGGTTCTATTATCATATCCCCAAGCGTTATTGACAGGACATCCCATATCAAGAACCATGCGACGATAAGAATTTACATAGGGAGCTAGCATAACCAAGGCATTAGGAATATATTGTTGCAGACCACCTATAAAATATCTAAATAAATCTGTTTCAGACCCATCAGGATTGGAGAAGATATTCTTATTGCTTTTGATGTCTAATACAGATTGATGAATATGCATAGCAGATCCAGGATAGTTTTGCATTGGTTTTGCCATAAAAGTCGCATAAATGTCATGTTTGAAAGCTGCTTCACGTATAGTTCTTTTGAATAAGAAAACTTGATCTGCTAGTTTTAAAGGATCTCCATGGCGTATATTTATTTCGAATTGAGCAGGGCCTTCCTCATGTATCAAAGTATCTATTTCAAGCCCTTGTTTTTCAGAAAACTTCCATATGTCATCAATGACTTCATCAAATTCATTGATTCCCATGATTGAATAGCTTTGCCCTCCAAGGATTGAGCGTCCAGATCGACCCTTTGGAGGATGCAATGGATAATCTGGATCTTCATTTTTAGCAATAAGGTAAAATTCAATTTCTGGAGCAATGATTGGTTTCAATCCATTTTTAGCATAAAAATTTAAAACTCTTTTTAGGACATTGCGGGGTGTATAAGTAACTTCTTCACAATCATAGTCGACGACGTCACAGACTATTTGAGCTGTTGGATCTATTTCCCATGGGACAACGCTTAAAGTGGAAAGGTCGGGAGATAATCTTAAATCTCCGTCTTTTTCATGGGAAGGAGAGCGCATTGATTCTCCAGATATTGTATGGCGATAGATCGCAGAAGGGACAGTTAGGGGTATATTGGATGTAAATTTTGATGATGGCATCATCTTACCACGAGGAATACCTGCTAGATCTGGTGTAATGCATTCAACATCTTCAATACGACGTTCTTTAAGCCATTGCGCCGCTTGATCCCAGTTTTCTACACCTCTTACGTTTACTATAGATTGATCATTTTCGTTCATAGCACAGGAGATCACTTAATTAATATATGTTAATATGTCGTATAAAATTTTAATAACATGACAATATATACCATCAATGTTTAATATAATAAATATGATCGCTGCTTTTTGTTGCTAATATTTTATTTTGTGAATGTTTTTCGATTAAAATTAATTTCTTGATGGCAAATCATATGTTTTTCCGTTGTTGATGAAAAACCGCTCATTATATGCTTACGATAATCTATACTGAAAAATATTTATCACTACAAACATTTCGCGCATACTTCCCCATCACGATGTAAAGCATCATATAATATAGTGATCTTACGCATTACTCTTGACATGAGTCAGTAACATTAATTCCAATCTAAACTGCTACCCTGTTGATACTCATTGACACGTGTTTCAAAAAAATTCTTTTCTTTTTTCAGGTCTATAATTTCGCTCATCCATGGGAAAGGATTATCAGTCGGTTCAAAAACGGGATCCAATCCAATTTGTGCACAACGGCGATTTGTTATAAAACACATGTATTTTTCGCATAAATCAGCGTTAATACCAAGGAATCCTCGTGGCATAGTATCTTTTCCATAAGCCACTTCAAGAAGAGCAGCATCTTTTAACATTTTTTGTACTTCTTGTTGAAAATCTTTTGTCCAAAGATGTGGATTTTCAATTTTTATCTGATTAATTACATCAATGCCAAAATTGAGATGGACTGATTCGTCGCGCATAATGTATTGATATTGTTCTGCAATACCAACCATTTTATTATATCTTCCTAATGATAATATTTGTGCGAATCCAGTATAAAACCACATTCCTTCAAAAACCACATAAAAAGCAATAAGATCACGCAAGAACTCTTGATCACGTTCATTTGTTCCAGTGGAAAATGATGGGGAAGTAAGATTTTTAGTATATTGTAAAGCCCAGCTTGCTTTATTGGTAATAGAGGGAATTTCTCGGTACATGTTAAATAATTCTCCTTCATCAAGACCGAGACTTTCCACAATATATTGGAATGTATGTGTATGAACAGCTTCTTCATAAGCTTGTCGCAAGAGATATTGTCGACACTCTGGATTAGAAAGATGTCGATATATAGCCAATATAATATTATTAGCTACAAGACTTTCAGAAGAAGCAAAGAAACCCAAATTGCGTTTAATCATATGACGCGCATCTTCTGTTAACCCATCAGCCGACTTCCAAAGAGCAATATCCGCTTGCATAGATACTTCTGTTGGCATCCAATGATTGTTACATGCTGACAAATACTTTTCCCACGCCCATTTATATTTTAAAGGTAACAGCTGATTTACATCAGAACGTGCATTAATCATCCTTTTCTCATCTACATCAATACGTGTAGAACCTCTTTGAATGGGTCCTAAACCTGCATTATCAGGTATCTGATCTGAAGGAGAACGATGTTTTATAGTATAAGAGTGTAATATACTGATATTAACCATGAAATTCTCCAATTACTACTGACATACTTCACATCCTTCATCTGATTCACAGGATGATGAAACTCCAAGCAAGTGATTGTCAGAACTCACGACAGGGACAGCATTTAATTTCCCATCGACTTCTTTCATGGTAGATTTCTCAACATGAGTAGCAGATAGGGAGCGTAAATAATAAGTTGTTTTCAAACCCCTTAACCACGATTGACGATAAATAAAATCTAGTTTCTTCCCACTTGGATCCGGTAAATATAAGTTTAATGATTGCGCCTGATCGATCCATTTTTGTCTTCGTGACGCTGCTTCAATTAACCACAAAGGATCAATTTCAAAAGCAGTAGCATGAATCTTTTTCAAATCTTCAGGAATACGCTCTATTTTTCCGATACTTCCATCATAATATTTTAAATCTGAAATCATTGCTTCATCCCAGAGATCTCTTTCCTTTAAGTCAGAAACGAGAAAAGAATTCACTACCGTGAAATCACCAGACATATTCGATTTGACAAAGAGGTTTTGATAAGAAGGCTCAATAGATTGTGACACTCCGCAAATATTAGAGATTGTTGCCGTAGGAGCAATTGCCATGCAATTTGAGTTTCTCATGCCGATATATTTTACACGTTTCCTTAAATCATCCCATGGCAATCTCGAAGTTCTGTCCATTTTTAATTCATCTCTCACCTCTGAGAGTAATTGTATAGAATCTATGGGTAAAATTCCCTTAGACCATAGTGAACCACTAAAACTAGAATAGACACCTCGTTCTTGAGCAAGATCAACAGAAGATGATATGGCGTGAAACGAAATAAATTCCATGCTTTTATCAGCAAATTCAATGGCTTCTAAACTCTCATAAGGGATGCGCAAATGGTGTAAAGCACTTTGAAATCCCATTAAACCAAGACCTATAGCACGATGACTGTGATTAGATTTTTCGGCTTTCTTAATCGTGTGGTAATTTACATCAATGACGTTATCAAGCATTCGCACTGCTGTGCGAATGGTATGAATCAACTTATCATAATCAAGCTCATTATTATTGAAATGTGCAAGAAGGTTAATTGATCCTAGGTTACAAACAGCCGTTTCATCAGAGGATGTGTTGAGCGTAATCTCTGTGCATAGATTGGAAGAATGAACTACCCCAACGTGGTTCTGAGGAGAGCGAATATTACAAGGATCTTTAAAAGTGATCCATGGATGACCTGTTTCATATAGCATTGTGAGCATTTTACGCCATAGCCCAACAGCTGATATTTTGCGGAATATTGTTATTTTGCCTTGTTCTGCTTTTTTTTCATAGTTTTCATATGCTTTTTCAAAGTCTTTCCCATAGAGGTCATGCAGATCACTTACCTCATTAGGCGAAAACAACGTCCACTCCGCGTTCTTTTCAACTCTTTTCATAAAGAGATCAGGAATCCAATTCGCAGTATTCATATCATGAGTACGTCTACGATCATCTCCAGTATTTTTTCTAAGATCTAAAAATTCTTCTACATCAATATGCCATGTTTCTAAATAAGCGCATACTGCCCCTTTGCGTTTTCCCCCTTGATTAACGGCAACTGCAGTATCATTAGCAACTTTGAGAAATGGTATTACGCCTTGGCTTTTCCCATTAGTTCCGTAGATATGAGATCCAAGTCCACGAACAGGGGTCCAATCGTTCCCAAGTCCTCCAGAATATTTAGCCAACAATGCATTGTCTTTTAGTGACTCAAAAATACCACTCAAGCTATCGGGAACAGTTGTAATGAAACAAGAAGAAAGCTGAGGACGTTGCGTTCCCGAATTAAAGAGAGTCGGAGTAGAACACATAAAATGAAAAGAAGAAAGAAGGTTGTAAAACTCGATGGCTCTTTTTTCTTTTTCCTTTTCTTTTAAAGAAAGTCCCATAGCTACACGCATGAAAAACGCTTGAGGCATTTCAAAGCGGAATCCATTGTTATGAAGAAAATATCGATCATAAAGTGTTTGTAAGCCAAGGTAATCAAAGGCTAAATCACGATCTGGTTCCAAGGCATTTGCTAAACACTCAAGATCAAAGTCTTTAAGAGAACAATGAAGCAAGTTGGCTTTTATACCTTCTTCAATATAAAGAATAAAATACTCTTTATATAAAACACGCATTTCTTGATGTGTAGCTTTTGTGGGTTTTTTATAAATAGTAGTTATAACCTCATGACGTAGTTTGTCGAGAAGCAAACGCGCAGTGACCTTGGCATAGTTTGGTTCTTTTTCAATCAAAACACGAGAGGCAAAAATCAATGCGATTTCTAAATCACTTTCGCTTAAGCCGTCATATATGTTTTTATAAGTTTCGCTCAAAACTGCTTTTGGTGAAACGTCTTTTAAACCTTCGCAAGCCTCTTCCACGACCATTTCAACCCTTTTGGAATCAAAGGGGATGAGTATGCCATCATTCGTTTTTATGTCTAAATTTGGAGCAATAGTTGCATCGCCTTTTGACTTTATAGCGCGGGTATTAGATCGCTCTTCACGATATAAAACATATGCTCGCGCAATCTTATGGTGATCGCTACGCATTAGAGACGATTCTACCTGATCTTGGATATCTTCAATGTGTACTAAAAGAGCAGGACCACAATTTCTTAATAATGCTGTTACCGTTTGATCTGTTAGATTCTTGATGATATTCTGGACGCGATTGGAAGTGGAAGCCCCTTTTCCTTCAACGGCTATGAAGGCTTTCATAATTGCTCGGCTTATTTTTGAAGGATCAAAAGATGTTATTTCTCCAGTGCGCTTTACTACCTTTGTTCCTTTAATTTTTTCAGGATCTGGACACGTCGATGAAGTAAGTGCGTTATCATTTGTCATATTTTTTGAGGTTGGAGATTCTGTCATCTGTTATCTTCCACCTTTTTTAGAACTTGCTAACCGACTGAAAAAACCATCTATTCGTTGAATAATAGCAGGTATTATATGTGGATTCGGATTAAATCTCGCATTTGGATATTTTTTCATTGAAACATTGGAGACCACATCTTCTTGTTCAAATGTGATCTTCAAAATAGTTCGTTTCGTAATTTGTGGGCGGATAAACTCCACAAAAGGAACTCTCTTTCTTTCCGCGACGTAATAGAAAGAAAGCACTCCATTACGATCTGAAGCGGTAAAAGAAGGGTTCCCTAAAGTCTGAATCACGTGCTTGCGCGAAGATTTTGGGGATATAAGATGGACAGACGAAGGATCCAAATCGACTCCACTAGCGATTTTACAAGAAAAAAGAAACATCACACATACCGCAATGGTAAGTAAAATTATCTTTTCAAAAAAAAAAACCCTAGCCATAACATCTCTTTCACAATGATTATGCTCGAAGTATATTGATTGCCAATATACCCAACAGAACCTCAATGAAAAGGAAGTTCTGCGTAAATCTTTCATTTTCGCATTAATAAAAACAATCAATGTTTGACATTAATATTTGGTATAATGTGAATAATAAAAATTATAGTATGTCAACACCAAAAATATGTTAATAAGAAGAAATATTTCATTCTTCTGGAAAAAGTTATTTTTTCTTAATTTGATTTGCAGAGGTTATCAAATGTCAATAAAAAAAAAATATTTTTCACACCCTATTGATGTGCGATCGGTTTTTTCTGCTCCAATGATTGTAAAAATAGAGGCAGATATTTTAGACTGTGAAAAATTAGCTGCACAATGGGGTGTAATATCAGTTGAAAGTTGGTATGCTGATGTTAAGCTTTCCGTTTGGAAGAAAGTGGGAGTTCGTATGTCAGGCAATGTGTGTGCAACAATCGTGCAGTCTTGCGTGATAACGTTGGAGCCAGTACTATCTAAAGCAGAAGATACAGTAGGGTGTATTTTTGTTCCTTCTTCGTCGAAGTTCTTATATCCAAACGGTGATACTTCTGGTAAGAAAAACGTGGTTGAAGTGCGAGAACTTGATATTCTACACTTTTCAGATGGAGGAATAATTGATATTGGTGCAGTAGCTGCTGATTTTACAGCGGTGGCAATTAATCCATATCCTAAAAAAGAAGGTGCAATATTTTCTCATGCATGTGATGGTAATAAATCTAAAAACTAAGCTCGGTTTGATTTTTAGATAGGTGATAGTAAAATAAAACACAGCAAGATGTTTAAATAATAAAATCTAGTATATGTTAATTTTTAGGAGTGTTTTAATATCTATGAGGGTAGTATGAGTCAACAGGACGCATTTCAAGAGGGTAACGTTGATATAATTTCTCTCGATCTTATGGGAAGTGATTTAGGGGCGGGAGAACTTATCCTGGGTGCATCTAAATTTCTTGAGATTAATCCCAAAGTGCGTTTTTTAATGTATGGGGATTCTAAAGTTTGTTTGCCAATTTTGGATTCTTATAGAGAGCTAAAAAATTGTAGTTCATTTCATCATTGTGATGTATCAATTGCTATGGATGAGAGGCCAGCAGATGCATTGCGCAGGGGTAGAAATGTATCTAGTATGTGGTGCGCCATAGACGCAGTAAAAAAAAATAAGGCTGGATCTGTCGTAACTGCGGGAAATACTGGTGCTTTGATTGCTATGTCTAGACTATGTTTGAGCAAGATTAGCGGTGTGGATCGTCCGTCTCTTGCTGCGTTTTGGCCAACTTTTAAGGGGAAGTGTATTATATTGGATGTTGGTGCTACCATCGGTTTTACCGTACCTCATATGATACAACTTTCAATTTTAGGGAGTTTTTTTGCTCGCTCTGCTTTAGGAATAAAGCGTCCTTCTGTAGGGTTGCTTAATGTTGGAACTGAAGAGATAAAAGGGCATGATGTATTGCAAGAGTCGACGCGTATATTGCGTGGAGGGTGTTGTGATGCTTTTGAATACAAGGGTTTCATTGAGGCAAATGATATTTCTCAGGGTGTGGTAGATGTTGTTGTAACTGAGGGATTTTCTGGGAATATTGCTATTAAAGCCGCAGAGGGGACGGTTGTTCTTGTTTCAGAGGTTTTGAAAAAAGCTTTACAGAGGACGTTATTGTCTCGCACTGGTTATCTTTTTATTAAAGGTTCTTTGCAAGAGGTAAAAGACGAATTTGATCCACGTAATTTTAATGGAGGAGTCCTTCTAGGAGTTGATGGTCTTGTTGTAAAAGGACACGGAAGTAGTGATGCTAGGTCAATAGTTAATGTCTTAGATATTGCTCGTAATATGTCTCATAATGGTTTTATAGATATGGTAAAGAATGATATGCAGCGAGTTAGAGATATTTTGTTAGATGCAGATGCGCATGAGAAGAATATTATGTCAGGTAGTAGCAAGTGACAAACGTGATTCGTTCTACTGTACTGGGGATTGGTTCTTCTCTCCCCAAAAAGGTTCTTTCTAATTCTGAGTTAAAGGGTATTGTAGATACTTCTGATGAATGGATTAAAAGGCGTGTTGGTATTAGTCATCGGCATATTGCAGGAGAGGGTGAGACTACGGCTTCTCTTGGAGAAGCTGCTGCTCGTGATGCGTTATTTCATGCGCAGATGAGTGTAGATGATATTGATCTCATAATTGTGGCTACTTCAACTCCGGATAATACTTTCCCTTCGACATCTGTAAATATTCAGAATCGTTTGGGAATGAAACATGGTTTTGCTTTTGATATTCAAGCTGTTTGTTCTGGATTTGTTTATGCAATGACTACTGCTGATTCTTATATACGCTCAGGAATGGTACGGCGTGTTATGATAATAGGGGCAGATACTTTCTCGCGTATTGTTGATTGGTCTGATCGTTCTACTTGTGTTTTATTTGGTGATGGTGCGGGGGCTTTAATTCTTGGATCTGTGGAACTTAAGGAATCTGATGCAAATGATGTAGGAGTACTATCTACTTGTTTATGCTCTGATGGTTCATACATTGATAAGTTGTATATGGATGGTGGTCCTTCTACTTCTGGAACTGTAGGTCATTTGCGTATGGAGGGAAAGACTGTTTTCAAATATGCGGTAGCAAAGGCTGTAGAATTAATAGAAAGAATTTGTGATTCTTCTAAGATTGCCATTGAAAATATTGATTGGTTTATTCCGCATCAGGCTAATCGGCGTATTATTGATAGCATAGCAGAAAAAATGAATATTCCTATTGATAAAGTTATTATCACGGTAGATGTACATGGTAATACTTCTGCTGCTTCTATTCCCCTTGCTTTAGATGTGGCGGTTAAGGGAGGCCGTATTAAAAAAGGAGATTGCCTTTTATTGGAGGCAATGGGGGGAGGATTTACTTCTGGTGCCATACTGTTACGATGGTAAATATGGATAATATTTATCATATTATAGTTATTTTGTGTAGATAGTGAAATAAATGGATGGTGTGTTATGAAAAAAACTATAACCCGATCAGATTTAGCAAAGTCTATTTCAAAAAAATTTGGTCTTTCTAAAAAAGATTCGATGCATTTCGTGAAGAGCGTATTTAACGAAATTTGTGATTCTGCAGTTCGTGGGGAAACAATAAAAATTTCCTCCTTTGCTACTTTTAATGTAAAGGAAAAAGGTCCGCGTATTGGTCGTAATTTACAGACTAATCAAGAGGTTATTATTAATCCTCGTCGTGTAATGGTGTTTAGGGCTTCTTCCATTTTGAAAAAAAGAATTATAGATGATATGCGTAATAGTGATTGCAATAAAGATGATGTCACGTATCAATAATATTTGGTATTAGATATTTTCTTTCATACAGTACGCTACATTTTACGTTGATTATATTTTTAATTCTGTCTTCTTGATGGGTCGAGGATATTCAACTTTTGACAAATAGTATCATCAGCATACTGACTAGGTTATTTATGGTCTTAAAATATTTTGAGACCAAATATCTCGTGTTTTGTACATCATGGCTATAGAGTGTTATGTAGTGTTGCGTGATAAATGTCTTGCGACTGATTTAAAAATCACTAGACAATAACAAGTATAAGAAAATAGAAAACCTTCTTTAAGGTAATCTATTTATCAATTAAGCGAGATTATTTTTGATATTATCTTCTTATGTATGGTACGATATTTACTTATGATCTAATATGCCACTATTGAGCATAATTGATGCAAGTAACACTTTTAGTATTCATTTGTTATTTCCCTTCCAGCATAGAGGTGTAATGATCTATGGGGGATATAGTTTTTCTCTTTCAGAGTATTTAAGTGCTTTTATGGGATATTTAAACCCTTTGTTTAAGAAATATGTAAGATATCAAGATTAAAAAAAGATTGTTAGATAAAATGGAAACTTTCTTAAGTTCCAGTCATCATTTTTTGCACTCTATAAAATGACCAGTCTATCTGCAATAAATTGAAACACTGCTTGCTTTATCAAAATCATTCCAGATTTACTTTATCTAGCATATGCTTTCATCATCCATAAAAATAAGACAACTGAGTTATAAAATAGTATCACAGAGTTTATCGAGAGAAACATTTTCGGTACAACTAGCTATATGCCACTATTGAGCATAATTGATGCAATTAACACTTTTAGTATTCATTTGTTATTTCCCTTCCAGCATAGATATTTAATGATCCATGAGGGGGGTATAGTTTTTCTCTTTCAGATTATTTAAGTGATTTTATGAGATATTTAAACCCTTTGTTGAAGAAATATGTAAGATATCAAGAGTAAAAAAGATTGTTAGATATGATTGGAAACTTTTTTAAGTTCCAGCCATCATTTTTTACACTCTATAAATGACCAGTCCATCTGCAATAAATCGAAACACTGCTTGCTTTATCAAAATTATTCCAGATGTACTTTATCTAGCATATGCTTTCATCATCCATAAAAATAAGACAACTGAGTTATAAAATAGTATCACAGAGTTTATCGAGAGAAACATTTTCGGTACAACTAGCTATATGCCACTATTGAGCATAATTGATGCAATTAACACTTTTAGTATTCATTTGTTATTTCCCTTCCAGCATAGATATTTAATGATCCATGAGGGGGGTATAGTTTTTCTCTTTCAGATTATTTAAGTGATTTTATGAGATATTTAAACCCTTTGTTGAAGAAATATGTAAGATATCAAGAGTAAAAAAGATTGTTAGATATGATTGGAAACTTTTTTAAGTTCCAGCCATCATTTTTTACACTCTATAAATGACCAGTCCATCTGCAATAAATCGAAACACTGCTTGCTTTATCAAAATTATTCCAGATGTACTTTATCTAGCATATGCTTTCATCATCCATAAAAATAAGACAACTGAGTTATAAAATAGTATCACAGAGTTTATCGAGAGAAACATTTTCGGTACAACTGGCTATTAGAAACTAGGCGTTATGAATCTACTTTTTGAGATGATATAGCCGACTTATAGCGTTCATCAACGTATTCCCAATTTACAAGATTGCTAATGAAGCATTCGATATAACTTCCACGCTTGTGTTGAAAATCTAGATAATAGGCATGTTCCCATACATCAATACCAAGAATTGGGATTGCTCCATTTATAAGAGGATTTTCGGCGTTTTGGGTTTTTGATATTTCTAGTTTTCCATTTTTAACTGACAACCATCCCCATCCGGATCCAAATTGTGTGGAGGCGGCTATGATGAAGTCTGACTTAAATTTTTCATAACTTCCAAAATTGGCATTAATGGCATCGCTTAGTGTTTGAGGTATTTGTTCTTTTCCGCCATTATTCTTCATACACGGCCAAAAAAGATTATGATTATAATATTGAGAAGCATTATTAAAAAGACCGGCATTAGATCCGTGCGACTTTATTATAATTTCCTCAAGTGACAAGTGTGACATCTCAGCATCGGACGCAAGCTTTGATGCATTGTCTGCATAATTCTTATGGTGCACACCATGGTGGTACTCCAGGGTCACTTGTGACATATATGGAGCAAGGGAATCATAGTTATAAGGCAAATTGGGCAGTTTAAAGTCCATATGTTTTACTCCATCTTACATACTAAGAATATAAAATTTCTGGATATCATTAAATAATATCTTGTCAAAATAAAATTTATCTACTAGAAAAAATATTTTTCCAATAAAGATAATCATCTGTATATTGCCATTGAGATATAAGGTAAAATTACTAAATGCAGAACTATAAAGCAAGATCAAAATCAGAAGAATCTCTGTTAAAATTATCTATTTGTGTAACGATTCTTATGGCGTCGGCAAATTTAATTGTTGGTGTTATTACGGGATCTTCATCTATTGTTTTTGATGGGTTTTATTCATATTTAGATGCGGGGATGACAACGCTTTCTTTAATTGTAGCTAAGCTTATTTCTCGCGATGTTTTGGAAGAAAATTACAGCGAGAGAAAGAGGTATTTTCAGTTTGGTTTCTGGCATTTTGAACCTATAGTCTTGGCTTTTAATTCTATTATTTTAATATTTGTAACGCTGTATGAATTTCTGGTTTCTATTATGACTGTTATATCGGGTGGTCATGACATTAATTTTGAAAAGGCTGTTATTTATTCTTTTATAGCCGCATGTGTTTGTTTTGCGATGGGCACATATGAAAGAAGGTGTAATAGGGATATAAAATCTGATTTTATTGCATTAGATGCAAAGTCTTGGATTGTCGGGGGATTTCTTTTACTTGCTGTTGTGATTGTATTTTTGTGCGGCATCTCTCTCAGAGATGGTATATATGACTGGCTTATTCCTTATGTTGATCCAGTGGTTTTAATGTCCATTTGTTTGTTTATTCTCCCAACAGCAATTTATACGATGAAATCTGCGACGTTTGAAATTTTTCAAATGACTCCTATTGACCTTGACATTCAAGTGAGAGAATCTCTTTATCCTATTGTTGTTCGGCATGGTTTTATCGATTTTTATACATATGTTACCAAAGTAGGTCGTTCTCGATTTATAGAGATATACTTGATTGTCCCTCCACATTATCCGATTAATAGAATAGAATCTCTTGACGCTATAAGGCATGAGGTAGGAGGAGCTGTTGGTGGGCTGGGGGAAGAAAGGTGGCTTACAATCTCGTTTACTACACAAAAAAAATGGGCAATTTAAATTTTTATATTGTTATGTCGAAGATGTTTTAAATATAATAGCCAAAACCAAGAGGTGGGTGCTATTGCAAAACAATTATGGCCTATTATTATAGCTATTACTACGACCGTAGGGACTTTTATATATTGCTTTCAAGTTATCAAAGATTAGTTTAAATCATGATACAGTCTTTTATTGTTGGAGGAGCATTTAGGTTCTTGCTTCTTTTTATCCAGTCTGTGTCTGAAATGGTAACAGAACATGTCAAGTACAAGCAATCAATATAACACGATAGGGTGAAGATTGAATTGGCGAAGATCAATGCCAAGAGTTTAGTTTCTGTTGAAGAAATTAAAGCAGAAAAGCCAGTAAGATTAGCGAGGATTAATGAGCACAAACACAAAAGTGGTGTTAAGTGGATAGATGGCTTAAACGCTCTTGTTCTACCTCTGACAACGTTTTTTTGGATTATTGCTTATCCGTTATTGTTAATTTATTTAGTGAGAGATGGATTTTTATTCACTGATCCTTTAGCGCTTATCGATCCTTTTACTAAGGAGATAATCGCTTGCATTCTTGGCTTTTGGTATACTGATATAAAATCATGCAAAAGAAATGACTATAGGATAAGCAGTCTTAGGTGTGACTGATGAAAATAATATTTATCTATGCGTGACAATAAATAGTAAAAAGCGTTTATGACTTCTTTTATTTATTCCAATTTTTTTCATCATATGATTTTTGGTTTAGAATTATTCGAAAATTATCCTTATTTGAATTTTTTTCAAGTAGATGTTTTATCAATTAAGTAAACGGTTTCGATATTCCTAAATGAAAAACCCGAATCTCTCTATGATAAAGCTCATAGAGAGATATCCTTTTGGCAATATATTTCAGTTGCCGAAGTTGGGATTTATATTTCAGAGATTGTTATCCAGTTTTAATTTTTAACTGTATAAATTACCCAAAAATCAGATGCTAATTGAGGATTACTTATATAATCGTATGGAATATAAAAATTCCCTTTATCTCCGGCGTTTTCTCCCCATGAATTGCGGAAGCGAAAAAGTTGTGTGCTATCATCGTATCCCACGCATAAAACAGCATGTCCTCCGGCTAGTTTATCATCAGGTGTTGGTAAGGGAATACACGTGGATGGTTCATCTTGACTGCTGATCCAACTGTCATATACTGCAAAACCGAACACAAACGGAGAACCATCGGCAAGGCAACTTTTTAAGTGATTGATATCCTGTTCAATACGATGATAACTGGTAATGACATAATTAGCTGCATGATTATAGCAAGATAAAGGGGCTTTTTTCTTGCTCGGGATTGTGGAGGAAATACATGGCCCTCACGTGAAGGTGGTATAGCGTCGTATGGCCACTCACTTTCTGGACAAACTCCGATTTTATGTAGTACTTTTATTCCATCACGTAGCATTGCGCCAGAGTCATAATTTACATGACCCTCAATACATCTTTCATTGTAGTAAATAAATAATCTGGAAGGTACAAAATCCGGTTTTTCTGAATGTGCAATCCTTTGATATTCAATAGCTCCAGCAAGTGCATTCGCTGTACATGATCCTATGTGACCTTGGTTATAGGCTGGGAAGGATGGGGTTAAGTCAACTTTAGGTGGCAATTTGTCTATCAAAGATTTATTAAGAGTATAACGAAAGTCGCGAATATCTTTAATATCTGGAATACATCCAAGCTGAGACTTGCGTCTTTTTTTAGGGAGGTTAAGCATAATGTCCTCTTTTTATATTTGTGTTATCTACAAAAAAATTCACATATTTACATTGTATCACAAATAAACACACTTATATAGTGTTAAAACACAAGATAAAAAATTAAAATTAATAACGAATAATGATGATGTAAAATAATACAAACAGTTAGCAAATGATATTTCAAAACAGATAATATATATCTGGTTTAGTCGAAGAAAAATAAATATTTTCCCAATGTGAGGTGACTTAAAATTTAGTTATGGAAAGAAAATCTTTAAGGATTTGCCATCGAGATAGTGGATATAATGTTTATAGTTGGCTTAAAAGGCGCTTAATTTATTGGCGAAAATTTCAAACCAATGTGTTGAATAGTTCTATGATTTAAGGATAATTTCCTTTGATAGCACAAATAAAAGTAATAATGTTTATTATGATCACAGCATATTTGATCTCATATTTTGCTATGATAAAGTTTATATATGTTAGCATGCAATATTTGTGAGTAGATAAAGATGGCCGTTCTTTGGGGCGCATGTTCTGCAATCTTTGATTGATTTTTTACTGTAATATGTGATATATATTGTGAGATGAATATTTTTTTAAGAAAAAAATTATAAAGAAATCAATAATATAATGTCCTAGAGTAGATAAATGATAAAAGTACTGGGACCAAATAGGATGTCTGAAGAAGATGTCTTAAGTATTACTGGCTATTAGTAGTAAATATTCAGGAATGGGGTATCCTCCTACACGTTGGGACTTTACGACACCTTTAACCAAGAAAACATCCCAACAGCGTTACGATTAGCTATCACATAATCAATAATGGATAGATTCTGTGCTTAACAACAAAAAACCAGGAATCGATGAACATTATCTATTAATCATCCTTATAAACTCTAATTAATCCAATTATAGAAAGATAATCCAAATGGTACAAAATTTTGAAAATATTCTACTCCCTAATGTAAAAAGTAAAATAAGCCTTTTATTGAATGGTGAAAAACCAGGAATTATAGGCTGTACAGATGTAAGAAATAACGTTGATGGGGATAGTTTTTTTGCTTACTTAAGCAACGGACCTTCGAATGGAGGTCTTAAAACAGGGGAAAACCCCCAGCCCCTAAAAGCAGTGTTTCACTTCGTATTATGCAGTGTTTCACTTCGTATTATAAAGCCTAAAGCTTACCACGATGCTATTGCGATTGATGATAAAATAACTCATGATCTAGCTAAGGTTTTAGGGAATTCTCTTCTTGAATTAGCAGAATCGGAAGTTATTAGAGGAGCTTTTGGCGAAAACACTGTTGGATCTAATTCAAGTCCATCAACAAAGAATTTCGATCCAAATATGATTATTCCTGTTGATTATAAATCATCACCGTCATCGACTACTTCTGTTGCGGAAAAGATTGGCTTTGCATTTGCCACTCTTCATGGGAAATGCGGTAATGTAGATACTTCTGAATTGTTTCTAGCGTTGACAAGTGGGGCTTGTGAAAGTTTATGGAATGATATTCGCATGGCGGATAATGGTTCGTTCCAATTTGCAAATATTGAAAATCGTTCTCTTACACATTTTGCTGGGTTTAAAATAGTCATTTGTGATCACCTGCCAGGCGGGAAAAATTCTCCTAAAGAGTTTGACGATGAAGGGAAGATGATTGCTAAAGACTCCATACCACTTAAAACTGTTTCTACTGCTCCAGGATCAAAAGATAAAGTAAAAAGCTATGCTTTGTTTTGGGAGCGCTCTGGTCTTGTAACCGCTTTCTGGAAAGACGTTAAGGTTGCACTCCAGACACACGATGATAGGTGTGGAGCGCAGTCTATGTACGCTTCTTTCAAGTTAGGAGCATGTCGTTCAGACGAATCTCGTGTTGGATATATTGAGATTGATGTATAGTAAATTACTTAATGGGTTGATATTGCCAATCTTGGTTTGCAAAAACTAGGAATGGCAATTCTTTATAGAAAGATAATCCAAATGACACAAAATTTTGATTCTATTCCACTTCCTAATGTAAAAAGTAAAATAAGCCTTTTATTGAAAAGTAAAATAAGCCTTTTATTGAATGGTAACAAAACAGGAATTATAGGCTGTACAGATGTAATAAATAACGTTGATGGGGATAGTTTTTCTGCTTACTTAAACAACGGACCTTCAACCGCAGAGCTTAAACTAGGAACAAAAGTTCCAACTCCTAAAATCGATGTTTCAAATGTACTTCGTATTATAAAGCCTAAAGATTACCACGATGCTATTGCGATTGATCGGGAAGAAGATGATAAACTAACTTATGATCTAGCTAAGGTTTTAGGTAATTCTCTTCTTAAAGTAGCGGAATCGGAAGTTGTTAGAGGTGCTTTTGGCGAAAACACTGTTGACCATCATTCAAGTACATCAACAAAGAATTTCGATCCAAATATGATTATTCCTGTTGACTATAAACGATCACCGTCATCGTCTGTTTCTGTTGCAGATAAGATTATGGGTGCATCCGCTATGATTAAATCTGGGGTTGATGTAGACAACGCTGACTTGTTTTTGGCGCTTACAGGTAGAGCTTATGCAAGTTTTTTTGCTGCAATTAAAATGATTAACAAAGATTATGTTAAATATGTAAATTTGGAGAATGGTAAGATTAGACGCTTTGCAGGGTTTAGAATAATATCCTCTGATTACATGCCAGGCGGGAAAAATTCTCCTAAAGAGTTTGACGCTGAAGGGAAGATTACTGCTAAAGACTCCATACCACTTAAAAGTATTTCTACTGCTCCAGAAGCGAAAGATAAAGTAAAAAGCTATGCTTTGTTTTGGGAGCGATCTGGTATTATAACCGCTTTCTGGAAAGACATTCAGTTTAAGATCTTAGAAGATTCTAAACGGTCTGGAGCGCAGTCTATGTACGCTTCTTGCCAATTAGGGGCGTGTCGTTCAGATGAATCTCGTGTTGGATATATTGAAATGGATGTATAGTAAATTACTTAATGGGTTGATATTGCCAATCTTGGTTTGCAAAAACTAGGGGGCGGAAATAAGTATTTCTGATTTAGGAAATCCAAGCGACTCTACTTCGCAAGAGTATAAACTTGCGATGAAGATAGTATAAAAATCATTGCTTCGAACGTTTGATTGGTCTTTTTCTTGTGTACAGGTTGATCTTCCTCTTTTAGATGTCTTTGAGGATTCGTTCCATTATCAGATCCCGCCTGATTGTGTGTTAATTTTAAAAACAGATCAAAAAGAAGCGCAAAGAGAGGAGGATATCCTCAAAAAATAGTTTCACGACTATAGTTAGACCTCTGGCAACTGTTTTTTGGGTTATTTTTTCCGTTATTGGTATGGTGGGGTGTGAAAGAGAACTTCATTATTCAAAGTCCTCTCTCGGCATTAACCTCTTTTGAACAAGATATTAATCGCGTGTATTCTGGGATTTTTGTACACTGATAAAATCTGCAGAAGATAGCGAGTTAAAGGTTGAAAGAGGGCTAATATTAGCCCTCTTTCTGTTTGTTTACTTACTTATTTATTTTTTTGTATCTTTATCTCCAGTCTTTTTCTGACTCTTTAGGTCAAGTCTTTGCTGGATCTTTAAGATTTGGTATCCTTATTACGCGCATCATTGGCATCATTGGCATTTTTCGTTGCCTCGTCAACTGTTTGCTTATTAGATTCTGATGCTGTTTTGCATGAAGCTAACCCTAACCCGACGATCATGAGGGGGATCAACATAGTTTGATATTTTGATATTTTCATTATTCAATTCCTATATAGTAAAACATAAATAAAAAAGTTGCAATAACATAATACTATATCTATGGTTGAGTTAATTCCATATTAAAGGAGAGAAAATTCGATGGCATACTCTTTCATGCCTCCGTTTGGCGTATTGGCTACATTGTTAATTTTAATTTTTTCCACGCCTTTCCTTTTTTATTAGAACTAAAAAAGGTGTATAATTAAAGAAGAAAGTAAAACGTTGGCCTTACCTTCTAAAAGGTGCGATCAAATACTATAAAAAATACCGTTAAATAAAATGGCTGCTTTTTTACTGGCTCCCCGGGCCGGATTCGAACCGGCGACCTGTCGATTAACAGTCGAATGCTCTACCGCTGAGCTACCAGGGAAAATAATAATATTCACCACGCACATGCTGGTAATTGACATCTTTGTGCAAAATAAAAATATCTCTTATTTTGTGAAATTACAAGAATTACATGAAGATATCAATAGCAATAACGTATTATAGGGCTTTTATACATTGAAGCTGTTCTCTTTACAATACTTTAAAATAGGAGAAAAAACGATTTACACTAAAATAGGAGAAAAAATGATTTACACTAGAATAATGATTGTCTGTGGGTTTGGGGGCTAAAGGTGATATTCAACAAGTGGGACAATTATATAAAGCAGGAATCATTAAATTTATTTTTTTAGATATGATTAATTATTCTATTAAAGGAATATTTTTTGAGAAATGCATTGGAAATGCCTTAAATATTTTTTTGTTAGCGGTTACTGTTTTTTATGTATTTGTGTAGGTTATTACGAATTCTTTCTAAAGGGGAAAGTGTCGAGCTGTTAGCAACAAATTTTAATCCAGTTATCTTTTCATATGCTGTAATATAAGTTTGTGATGTGTGAAGGATGATGTTCTCGGGAATGGAGGGAATATTCTCTTTGTAAGGATTACAACGCATGAGTATCCAGTTGCGAATATAATCTTTATCTAATCCAACGGGACAAATTCCCTCTTTGAGGGATTTTTCATAGTTTTCAACTTCCCAATAGCGGCTAGAATCTGGTGTATGAATCTCGTCGGCTAGAATGATATTTTTTTGTTCATCTATCCCGAATTCATATTTACTGTCTACGAGAAGTAGGCCGCGTTTTAATGCAAGGTCGCATCCTCGTTTAAAAAGAGAGAGAGCATAAGAAGAAACTGTTTCCCATTGGCTTTGGGTTAGGATTTTTTTTTGAATAATCTCATGCGGGGAAATGGGTTGGTCACAACTGGAGGTGAAGCCGGAGGATTTCGTTGTAGGTGTTATAATGGGATATGGCAATTTTTGATTATCGCGCATGTTATCATGAAGTACATGTCCATATATCTTGCGTTTTCCATTTTTATAAAATGTAAGAATAGAAGTTTTGGTATTGCCTGCTAGATAACCACGTACGACTAATTCTATTGGGAACATTTGTAATTGTTTTCCAACTAAAACATTAGGATCTGGATAATCTAAAACATGATTTTTACATATATCTGATGTTTGATGAAACCAGTATTGCGTTATTTTATTTAATACTTCACCCTTATATGGAATGCAGGTGATATTTCTGTCAAATGCACTTAATTTATCTGTTGCTATGGTAATGCGAGTCCCATCGCTTAAAAAATAGTTTTCTCGAACTTTGCCAGAATAGTAATTTGGTAATTCGGGAATATAAGCTTCAGAGATAACTCTCATTGTTGATAACCTTGAGAAGAAAGTTGTTAAAGTTGTTTATGTTATTTAAAACATTGTTTTTCTAGTACATTCTTTAACAGTAATATCAAATTTTGTAAGGGGATATATTTTTTTTAAACAAGAGTCAAATATTGTATATTTGTTGCATGTTTATTGTTGTATGATGTTATTTTTTATGAGTAATTTTTGTTGACTTAGTTATTTGATGTGTATTAGTATTGGTATCGTTATTTGAGAAGAGAATATAGAGAAGTAAGGGAGACATGGACGGCGATTTTTTTATTTTTTGTAATTATATTTTAATTACGATGTTAGAGGGCGTTGTTTTTTTTTTTCATGTTTTTTCTTTTGTTATGACGTTGGAAGATGTTTTATAGCATTGGATTTTTTACATGTTAGATGCCTTTGGCAAGAACATGAGAGTTTGATCCTGGCTCAGAACGAACGCTGGCGGCAGGCCTAACACATGCAAGTCGAGCGCGTATTTTATACGAGCGGCAGACGGGTGAGTAACGCGTAGGAATCTACCTTTTTCTACGGGATAACGCATGGAAACGTGTGCTAATACCGTATACGCCCTATTGGGGGAAAGATTTTATTGGAGAGAGATGAGCCTGCGTTGGATTAGCTAGTTGGTAGGGTAAAGGCCTACCAAGGCTACGATCTATAGCTGGTCTGAGAGGACGATCAGCCACACTGGGACTGAGACACGGCCCAGACTCCTACGGGAGGCAGCAGTGGGGAATATTGGACAATGGGGGCAACCCTGATCCAGCCATGCCGCGTGAGTGAAGAAGGCCTTAGGGTTGTAAAGCTCTTTCGCCGGAGAAGATAATGACGGTATTCGGAGAAGAAGCCCCGGCTAACTTCGTGCCAGCAGCCGCGGTAATACGAAGGGGGCGAGCGTTGTTCGGAATAACTGGGCGTAAAGGGCGCGTAGGCGGGCGATTAAGTTAGAGGTGAAATCCCAGGGCTCAACCTTGGAACTGCCTTTAATACTGATTGTCTAGAGTTCAGGAGAGGTGAGTGGAATTCCGAGTGTAGAGGTGAAATTCGTAGATATTCGGAGGAACACCGGTGGCGAAGGCGGCTCACTGGCCTGATACTGACGCTGAGGCGCGAAAGCGTGGGGAGCAAACAGGATTAGATACCCTGGTAGTCCACGCTGTAAACGATGAGTGCTAGCTGTTGGGTGGTTTACCATTCAGTGGCGCCCTTAAAGCATTAAGCACTCCGCCTGGGGAGTACGGTCGCAAGATTAAAACTCAAAGGAATTGACGGGGGCCCGCACAAGCGGTGGAGCATGTGGTTTAATTCGATGCAACGCGCAGAACCTTACCAGCCCTTGACATATGTTGGACGATATCAGAGACGATATTTTCTTTTCCGAGACTTTCATACAGGTGCTGCATGGCTGTCGTCAGCTCGTGTCGTGAGATGTTGGGTTAAGTCCCGCAACGAGCGCAACCCCTACCTCTAGTTGCCATCAAGTTTAGATTTTATCTAGATGTTGGGTACTTTATAGGGACTGCCGGTGATAAGCCGGAGGAAGGTGGGGATGACGTCAAGTCCTCATGGCCCTTATGGGCTGGGCTACACACGTGCTACAATGGTGGTTACAATGGGTTGCGAAGTCGCGAGGCGGAGCTAATCCCCAAAGTCCATCTCAGTTCGGATTGCACTCTGCAACTCGAGTGCATGAAGTTGGAATCGCTAGTAATCGCGGATCAGCATGCCGCGGTGAATACGTTCTCGGGCCTTGTACACACCGCCCGTCACACCATGGGAGTTGGTTTTGCCTGAAGACGGTGTGCTAACCGCAAGGGGGCAGCCGGCCACGGTAAGGTCAGCGACTGGGGTGAAGTCGTAACAAGGTAGCCGTAGGGGAACCTGTGGCTGGATCATCTCCTTTCTAAGGAAGATATTGAGTATTATTAGATTTATTTAATGATCTGAATATTTTTTAAAGATTATTCGATACAATATGGCTGCTATTATAGCGGTTTTAGAGGATCGCCGTCCAAGTGTCTCTTTCTTTTCTATGATATTTTGCGATGATGGGTTCATTACTATGTTTTTATTTAGGGCCCGTAGCTCAGGCGGTTAGAGCGCACCCCTGATAAGGGTGAGGTCGGTAGTTCAAGTCTACCTGGGCCCACCATTTCAGTTTTAGGGGGCCGTAGCTCAGCTGGTAGAGCGCCTGCTTTGCAAGCAGGATGTCAGCGGTTCGACTCCGCTCGGCTCCACCATATTCGCATATATAGGGTTTTGTTCTATTATATTATTGGAGCAATAGTTTTTTGAAAATTGAATAGAAGATATATTTTTTTGTATTTTTTATGTTTGCATTGTATGCGACATATAGATACCGACGTTGTTAACCGCACGTTGAAGATTTATCTCAGGAAATTTGGTCTATCAAGGAATCATAATGATATTTTTGTTATGTTTTTTTTGATTAATAAAGAGTTTGTAAGAGAACTTTGTGACGATTGACAATGAGAGTGATCAAGCGCGACAAGGGCATTTGGTGGATGCCTTGGCATGCACAGGCGATGAAGGACGTGATATGCTGCGATAAGCTATGGGGAGCTGCAAATAAGCATTGATCCGTAGATTTCCGAATGGGGGAACCCACCTTAGACGTCTAGGAAAGTGTACATTACGGTTTAATTTTCTAGGTGTTTATAGGTATCATTATCTGAATAAAATAGGATAAAAGAAGCGAACGCAGGGAACTGAAACATCTAAGTACCTGTAGGAAAGGACATCAATTGAGACTCCGTTAGTAGTGGCGAGCGAACGCGGATCAGGCCAGTGTTAAGATAGATTAAAGTAGAATTACCTGGGAAGGTAAGCCATAGTGTGTGATAGCCCCGTATACGTAATGATCTTTTTTAACCTTGAGTAGGGCGGGACACGTGAAATCCTGTCTGAACATGGGGCGACCACGCTCCAAGCCTAAGTACTCGTGCATGACCGATAGTGAACTAGTACCGTGAGGGAAAGGCGAAAAGAACCCCTACTAGGGGAGTGAAATAGACCCTGAAACCGAATGCCTACAAACAGTCGAAGGCCGCGAGGCTGACGGCGTACCTTTTGTATAATGGGTCAACGACTTAGTGTGACAAGCGAGCTTAAGCCGATAGGTGTAGGCGCAGCGAAAGCGAGTCTGAATAGGGCGTTTAGTTTGTTGCATTAGACCCGAAACCGAGTGATCTAGCCATGAGCAGGTTGAAGGTTGGGTAACACCAATTGGAGGACCGAACCCGTATCTGTTGCAATAGATTGGGATGACTTGTGGCTAGGGGTGAAAGGCCAATCAAACTCGGAGATAGCTGGTTCTCCGCGAAATCTATTTAGGTAGAGCGTTAACTGAATACCCTCGGGGGTAGAGCACTGGATAGGCTATGGGGGCTTACCGCCTTACTGCTCCTAACCAAACTCCGAATACCGAGGAGTACTAGTTGGCAGACACACAGTGGGTGCTAACGTCCATTGTGGAGAGGGCAACAACCCTGACCTCCATTTAAGGTCCCGAAGTCATGGCTAAGTGGGAAAGGATGTGGAAATCCCAAAACAACCAGGATGTTGGCTTAGAAGCAGCCATCATTTAAAGAAAGCGTAACAGCTCACTGGTCTAGGTAAGGATTTTTGCGCCGAAAATGTAACGGGGCTAAAGCCATGCACCGAAGATGAGGATTTGTTTTACTTTATAAGTTTGCAAGTGGTAGCGGAGCGTTCCGTAAGCTGATGAAGGAGGACTTGTGAGAGCCTCTGGAGGTATCGGAAGTGAGAATGTTGACATGAGTAACGATAAAGAGGGTGAGAAACCCTCTCGCCGAAAGACCAAGGGTTCCTGCTTAAAGTTAATCTGAGTAGGGTTAGCCGGCCCCTAAGGTGAGGCGGAAACGCGTAGCTGATGGGAACCACATTAATATTTGTGGGCCTGATGGAAGTGACGGATCAAGTATATTGTACATTTTTATTGGATTAGATGTGCATTGGATTGGTTCCAGGAAACAGCTCCATTTTATAGACCGTACCCTAAACCGACACAGGTGGTCAGGTAGAGCATACTAAGGCGCTTGAGAGAACTGCGTTGAAGGAACTCGGCAAATTGCACGCGTAACTTCGGGATAAGCGTGACCTTTTTTTGGGCAACCAATAGGAGGTGTCACAGACCAGGGGGTAGCGACTGTTTACCAAAAACACAGGGCTCTGCGAAGTCGTAAGACGAAGTATAGGGCCTGACGCCTGCCCGGTGCTGGAAGGTTAATAGGAGGGGTGAGAGCTCTGAATTGAAGCCCCAGTAAACGGCGGCCGCAACTATAACGGTCCTAAGGTAGCGAAATTCCTTGTCGGGTAAGTTCCGACCTGCACGAATGGCGTAACGACTTCCCCACTGTCTCCAACGCAGACTCAGTGAAATTGAATTCCCCGTGAAGATGCGGGGTTCCTGCGGTTAGACGGAAAGACCCCGTGCACCTTTACTATAGCTTTACATTGGCGTTTGTTTTGATATGTGTAGGATAGGTGGTAGGCATTGAAGCAAGGACGCTAGTTTTTGTGGAGTCATCCTTGAAATACCACCCTTATCAAAGTGGATGTCTAACTGCGCTCCGTTATCCGGGGCCGGGACATTGTATGGTGGGTAGTTTGACTGGGGCGGTCGCCTCCGAAAGAGTAACGGAGGCGCGCGATGGTAGGCTCAGAGCGGTCGGAAATCGCTTGTTGAGTGCAATGGCATAAGCCTGCCTGACTGTGAGACTGACAAGTCGAGCAGAGACGAAAGTCGGTCATAGTGATCCGGTGGTTCCGCGTGGAAGGGCCATCGCTCAACGGATAAAAGGTACGCCGGGGATAACAGGCTGATGACCCCCAAGAGTCCATATCGACGGGGTTGTTTGGCACCTCGATGTCGGCTCATCGCATCCTGGGGCTGGAGAAGGTCCCAAGGGTTTGGCTGTTCGCCAATTAAAGCGGTACGTGAGCTGGGTTCAGAACGTCGTGAGACAGTTCGGTCCCTATCTGCCGTGGGTGTAGGAATATTGACAGGATCTTTCCCTAGTACGAGAGGGCCGGGATGGACGTATCTCTGGTGGACCTGTTGTTATGCCAATAGCATAACAGGGTAGCTAAATACGGAATGGATAACCGCTGAAAGCATCTAAGTGGGAAGCCAACCTGAAAACTAGTATTCCCTATCAGAGCTGTGGTAGACTACCACGTTGATAGGCTGGATGTGGAAGCTAGGTAACTAGTGAAGCTGACCAGTACTAATAGCTTGACTGGCTTGATTGCTCTTATTGTCAATAATCATAAAGTTGAGACCTTTTTCCATTCGTTTTTTATAGACTTGGTGGTTTTTGCGGGGTTTCTGCACCCGTTCCCATTCCGAACACGGCCGTTAAATGCCCTAGCGCCTATGGTACTTCATCTTAAGATGCGGGAGAGTTGGTCGCTGCCAGGTCTATAAAAGACGGATTTTTTTTTTATTAATGATGAAATATTATAGCGGGGTGGAGCAGTCCGGTAGCTCGTCAGGCTCATAACCTGAAAGTCGTGGGTTCAAATCCTACCCCCGCAACTATTATTATGGATATCCATCACAATGAGCCGACTTATAAAAGAACAAATTATGGATTCTTTAAAAGTATTGTCCATACCAGGTGATAATCATAATATCGTTGATATGAAAAGGCTATCGGAGATTTTTATAGTTGAAGATACAGTATATCTTTCTATCAATGTTCCCCATGATATAGCAGAACGATTGCATTCTTTGCGCTTGCAAGCTCAAGAAATAATACAAACTATGCCCAATGTACGAAATGCCGTAGTTACGCTCACAGGCAATAAAAATCCCGACCAAGGCATAAAGAAAATAATACACACTAAATCAAATGTTAAGTCATTCATAGCTGTCGCTTCCGGTAAAGGAGGTGTTGGAAAATCAACTACTGCTGTTAATATCGCCTGTGCATTGAAAAGTAAAGGTTACAATGTTGCTATACTTGATGCAGATATTTATGGTCCATCCGTACCAAAACTTTTGAAGTTGTCTGGAAAAGCGGAAATATCAAAAAAAAAACCTTAAAACCTATGGAAAATAGGGGTGCGTTTTGTCATATATCTCTATAATCCTTTTGATATCAACATTCGTATAGATTTGTGTTGTTGAAAGTTTGGCATGGCCTAAAATACTTTGAATAGATCTCAAGTCTCCTCCATTAGAAAGAAGATGCGTCGCAAAAGAATGACGTAAGGTATGGGGAGTCGTTCTTAAGGGTAAAGATAAGATTTGGCGTAACTGCCTTATATAACGTTGAAATACTCCAGGATTTAAAAATCCTCCACGTGTCCCACGGAATAAGGGTAGTTGCATATCAAGACTAAAAGGGCAAAGGTTACGGTATTTGATGATAGATTCTTTTACTGCCGGCAGAAGTGGTACCACTCTGGTTTTGTTACCTTTTCCTTGGATGCGCAAGATAGATTGGTCTTCAATTATATTTTTTGGTGTGAGAGATAATGCTTCGGATATACGTAATCCGCATCCGTACAGTAAGTGTAAAATAGCTGAATTACGAGCAGCAACCCAGCTGGCGTCATTAAGGTTATCTGATAGATCATTATCTAAAAGGTTTAAAGCTTGTTTTTCATTGAGTGATCGAGGTAGATAGTTTTCTTTTTTAAGATTTCTCATGTTAATTATATTAGATTCGGTCTTTATGTTGTGTTTTTTAAGGTATTTAAGAAAAGATTTAATGCCTGAAAGGGTTCTTCTAAGAGAGCGGTTTTCTATTTTTTGACTGCGACGTTTGGATACAAAAGCACGAATATCAGCATAAGATAATTGGTTAATAGTTTCAAAGGTAATTTTTTCTCCAGTATAAAACGCCATAAAAGTTAAAAATTGGCGTGTATCACATTCGTAGGATTTTAGTGTTAACTTCGATAGGCCATTTTCAACTTCCATACTCTTGAGCCATTTTTGACGTTTTTCTAGCAATTCTAAACTGATAATGTTGTCAAGAGTAAATCCTTTCATTGTGTAGATCCTTATTTAAAATACTACTTGTTTTTCATAAAAATATGCCTTTTAAAGATATAAAATATTTTATTTATCTTTCCCCAAAAGGTTATAATTATTCTTTTTTTTGTAAAATGATCTGGAACAGGATTAAATCCATATGATCCTAGAGGATTACATCTTGCTAGCCGACATAAAGTAAACCAAGCTCCAATCCATAATCCATGACGAGCTATAGACTCATATCCATATTCGGAACAAGTAGGAAAATATCGACAAGAATTTCCAAATATATTAGAAAATATGAGTTGATAAATTCGAATTATTCCTATTCCGATTAGACGTCCAGGGGTCTTAGCAATCTTTCCTGTCCAATTTCGTGATTTTGGAATATTGTTTTTTCCCAAGAGAGAATCCTTTTTGAAAAGTATAGTATATAATTGGCGAACAGTTGAATGTAACACATGTGTATAATCAATATTACATGAAAAATTTTATATTCGAAGTATTTAAAAAAATATTTTGTACAAAAGTATAATTTTCTATACCGCAGGGTATTTAAAATACGATGGTCTACGTTTTGTTGGACATTATCGTAGGGATATTTTTTAAAGAATAAGATATCGTACAGATGCTGTTGCATTGGTATAATTTAAGCGTTTTAGTCTATGCTAACGTTTTGTTTGGTTTTTTAAATAAAATCACATCAGGGGGATTTTTAAAATTCTCAAAGTTACGATCATTTTAATAGAATATTTTTCTGAATCTATGGATATTTTACTCTATATCTTGACATTGATTGCAATAATCTCTTGAATACACGAGAATCGCTAATGAGTACGAGAGACTCGCTGATGAGCAAGAGAAGAGCGCAACAAAATAAAAATTTAATGATCTCTGCTTAAAAGCAAACTGTTTTTACGTACGTATTTTGCGAACTTTTGTAAAACATTACAACGAACAGCAAAAATTCATAGAAGAATTTTTACATATTCGGAACGCTATGAAGTTTTTCTTCATTTATTCAATAGATTAGTGCATTTGTTCTTCGTCTTTCAGAACTACATATACTAGAACCTCAAAGGATGGTTTAGATAATGATTAAGTCGTTTATTGCAGGTGGTATATTCAGGTTTTGTTTACATTTTATTCCCGAGAATTCTGAGAAGATTATAGATCTTATATCTGGTTATATCATACGAAAACAGTTAATAGAACAAGATAGAGTGCAGATTGAGCTGGCGAAGGTTAATACTTCCGCTAAGATTGAGCTAGCGAATTTGAACACTTCCTCTAAGATTGATCTAGAGATTGCAGATATTAAATATGATATTGAAGCGCTCAAAGAAGGTAATCGTATCAGATTGGAAGAGATTAAAACTAAAAGTATCAAAAATGGTTTTAAGTGGATTGGGGCTGTTAATTATCTCGTTCGGCCTATTACAACTATTTTTTGGATTATTGTTTATCCGTTATTAGTTTGGTGGAGTGTGAGCGAAGGCATGTTTAATCAAAGTCCTCTTGCAGTTCTAACCATTTTTGAACAAGAAATTATCTCTTGCATTTTGGGTTTTTGGTATACTGATAAAATTGTCCAGAAGAAGCAGAGCAAATAGGTGTAATCGGTGGAATGATTTAAAATTTAAAGCATGCTATTAAAGAACTAAAAGTGATTTTTAACATATCTTTTCATGTATAAATATAATTTTTCAAATTGCGATTTATCACGGATCATTTAACGAATCATTTAAAAGTGTGTCTTCTGCTCAAGTTTGACCACGCTATGGCCTTAGCTATGAGTGTCCAAAATCTTTTAAATAGGGAAAACTCGGTTTTCTATGTAGATTTTTTTATCATAAATTTAAATTTACCCTCGCATAGAGCTTGGCAAATATTCTTTGTATTTACATGATATCCCTTATCTTGAAATGGATTGCATTCATTTATGATTTTTTATTTGAATTGAGTGTTACACGTCATTTAATTCTTTAAAATAAGTCAATTATGATTACAGTCCCATCATTATTAAGGAGGGGATTTATCATAAAAAATTATTATTGAAAGATTAATATGAATTTGATACACAAAGGATATGAATTTTAAGTTAGGGGAAACATTGTATAATGAACGCCTTAATCATTCATGGTTATCGTAAGTGTAATGTAATTATTTTTATTCTGATAAATTGCAATGGGTTTTTGTGTCCTTTTTATATATATGAATACCAAAAAAATTTAGTTTTTAATGATTGGAGTCCCCTTTTAATATGAAAAAAAATCCAACTGCTGAGGAAGCTAAAGAAGCAATACGGACTATTCTACGTTGGATTGGTGATGATCCAGATCGTGAAGGGCTTAAGGATACTCCTGAACGTGTTATTAGGTCATATCAAGAGCTTTTCGCAGGTTATAAGCAGGATCCTGTCATTCAAGATACATCCCGTTTTCATTTTGGGGAAGTTTCCAATTATAAAGGCATGGTTCTGATAAAAGATATATCTTTTTTTTCATATTGTGAGCATCATATTTTGCCTATTTGGGGAAGAATACATCTTGCATATATTCCGAAAAACAATGTTATTGGATTGTCAAAATTGATACGTATTTTGGAAATTTATTCGCGTCGTTTGCAAATACAAGAGCGATTAACAATGCAAATTGCTCATGCGATAGATCAGAGCACTGATTCTAAAGGAGCAGCCGTTCTCATCGAAGGACAACATATGTGTATGTCTATGAGAGGAATTAAACGGGACGGTTTAACTACAGTGACCACATCTTTTACAGGTGATTTTAGTAAAGATCAACAAAAAACGGATTTTTTCCTTACAGCGATCAATAAGCGGTAATAGCTATTGTATCCAATGATTTTTATATATTAAACAGATAACTTTTAAACTTCATAGATCCTAGTTCTTTTAATTTCCAATTATGATTTTATTCATTACAAGCTTAGTGCGATGAAATTATTTGTTTCAAAGAATATCTCCAGTTTAAGTAATGTTCCCGATATTATTGTTCAATGTACATTAAAATATTTATTGATATTTTTTGCGTATTACAAATAATATGCGACTGTTTTCTACTATGTATAAATAAGATATTTCACCATTAAATAGTTTCTATGAGCATATAAAATTTTAAATAGAAGAATATTATGAAGGCTGTATAAAATTTGTAATCGATAGATTCGTATTCTTAAATAACAGATTGTTAAGGTATAGAGTGTACAACTTAAAATAAGTTTAGATGATCAGAGAATTTTATCATGTATCGAGGAATCCATAATTTACAGTTTGTAGACCAGCGTGCATTTCAACGTATCAAAGTGGATTTTAAGGGTCGTTTTCTTTTATTCGACGGGACAGAATATGACTGTGTTGTAAAAGAAATATCTCCAGGAGGACTTTGTATTATTTGTGATGTTCCTGTTTGTCTTGTCGGAAAAAGATTTATTGTCTTTGTTGACAAGATAGGACGTATAGAGGGTAAAATTGTAAATTTTGATAGCAACAGAGGGTATGCTGTCAGAATCATAGATTCTGAAGATAAAAAAAGAAAATTAGCGGATAAGTTGATATGGCTGGCTAATAAAGATTATTTGCATCTTCAAGATTGTAGAGAGCATAGTCGTAATATTTCTCGAGAAGTTGAAGCGCAGTTGGTTTTAAATGATCAGACTAGGCATTCTTGTAAAGTAATAGACATATCAGAATCAGGGGTTTCTGTGGGTGTGGATTTGAAAATCAAGGTGTTTTCTGAGGTTTGGTTTAATGATATTCTTGGTCGTGTTGTAAGAAACTTCCCTGGAGGTATAGCGATAGAATTTTCTTCTATTCAAGAACCAAAAGTATTGGATCGTTTTTTATAACAAACTATTGTATTTATGCTTTTCGCAAATGTGATGATGTTTTTATAAAACTAGAAAAGCAGTAAAATAATTTTAATTATCTATCTCAAGTCTCCTCCATTAGAAAGAAGATGCGTCGCAAAAGAATGACGTAAGGTATGGGGAGTCGTGCTTAAGGGTAAAGATAAGATTTGGCGTAACTGCCTTATATAACGTTGAAATACTCCAGGATTTAAAAATCCTCCACGTGTCCCACGGAATAAGGGTAGTTGCATATCAAGACTAAAAGGGCAAAGGTTACGGTATTTGATGATAGATTCTTTTACTGCCGGCAGAAGTGGTACCACTCTGGTTTTGTTACCTTTTCCTTGGATGCGCAAGATAGATTGGTCTTCAATTATATTTTTTGGTGTGAGAGATAATGCTTCGGATATACGTAATCCGCATCCGTACAGTAAGTGTAAAATAGCTGAATTACGAGCAGCAACCCAGCTGGCGTCATTAAGGTTATCTGATAGATCATTATCTAAAAGGTTTAAAGCTTGTTTTTCATTGAGTGATCGAGGTAGATAGTTTTCTTTTTTAAGATTTCTCATGTTAATTATATTAGATTCGGTCTTTATGTTGTGTTTTTTAAGGTATTTAAGAAAAGATTTAATGCCTGAAAGGGTTCTTCTAAGAGAGCGGTTTTCTATTTTTTGACTGCGACGTTTGGATACAAAAGCACGAATATCAGCATAAGATAATTGGTTAATAGTTTCAAAGGTAATTTTTTCTCCAGTATAAAACGCCATAAAAGTTAAAAATTGGCGTGTATCACATTCGTAGGATTTTAGTGTTAACTTCGATAGGCCATTTTCAACTTCCATACTCTTGAGCCATTTTTGACGTTTTTCTAGCAATTCTAAACTGATAATGTTGTCAAGAGTAAATCCTTTCATTGTGTAGATCCTTATTTAAAATACTACTTGTTTTTCATAAAAATATGCCTTTTAAAGATATAAAATATTTTATTTATCTTTCCCCAAAAGGTTATAATTATTCTTTTTTTTGTAAAATGATCTGGAACAGGATTAAATCCATATGATCCTAGAGGATTACATCTTGCTAGCCGACATAAAGTAAACCAAGCTCCAATCCATAATCCATGACGAGCTATAGACTCATATCCATATTCGGAACAAGTAGGAAAATATCGACAAGAATTTCCAAATATATTAGAAAATATGAGTTGATAAATTCGAATTATTCCTATTCCGATTAGACGTCCAGGGGTCTTAGCAATCTTTCCTGTCCAATTTCGTGATTTTGGAATATTGTTTTTTCCCAAGAGAGAATCCTTTTTGAAAAGTATAGTATATAATTGGCGAACAGTTGAATGTAACACATGTGTATAATCAATATTACATGAAAAATTTTATATTCGAAGTATTTAAAAAAATATTTTGTACAAAAGTATAATTTTCTATACCGCAGGGTATTTAAAATACGATGGTCTACGTTTTGTTGGACATTATCGTAGGGATATTTTTTAAAGAATAAGATATCGTACAGATGCTGTTGCATTGGTATAATTTAAGCGTTTTAGTCTATGCTAACGTTTTGTTTGGTTTTTTAAATAAAATCACATCAGGGGGATTTTTAAAATTCTCAAAGTTACGATCATTTTAATAGAATATTTTTCTGAATCTATGGATATTTTACTCTATATCTTGACATTGATTGCAATAATCTCTTGAATACACGAGAATCGCTAATGAGTACGAGAGACTCGCTGATGAGCAAGAGAAGAGCGCAACAAAATAAAAATTTAATGATCTCTGCTTAAAAGCAAACTGTTTTTACGTACGTATTTTGCGAACTTTTGTAAAACATTACAACGAACAGCAAAAATTCATAGAAGAATTTTTACATATTCGGAACGCTATGAAGTTTTTCTTCATTTATTCAATAGATTAGTGCATTTGTTCTTCGTCTTTCAGAACTACATATACTAGAACCTCAAAGGATGGTTTAGATAATGATTAAGTCGTTTATTGCAGGTGGTATATTCAGGTTTTGTTTACATTTTATTCCCGAGAATTCTGAGAAGATTATAGATCTTATATCTGGTTATATCATACGAAAACAGTTAATAGAACAAGATAGAGTGCAGATTGAGCTGGCGAAGGTTAATACTTCCGCTAAGATTGAGCTAGCGAATTTGAACACTTCCTCTAAGATTGATCTAGAGATTGCAGATATTAAATATGATATTGAAGCGCTCAAAGAAGGTAATCGTATCAGATTGGAAGAGATTAAAACTAAAAGTATCAAAAATGGTTTTAAGTGGATTGGGGCTGTTAATTATCTCGTTCGGCCTATTACAACTATTTTTTGGATTATTGTTTATCCGTTATTAGTTTGGTGGAGTGTGAGCGAAGGCATGTTTAATCAAAGTCCTCTTGCAGTTCTAACCATTTTTGAACAAGAAATTATCTCTTGCATTTTGGGTTTTTGGTATACTGATAAAATTGTCCAGAAGAAGCAGAGCAAATAGGTGTAATCGGTGGAATGATTTAAAATTTAAAGCATGCTATTAAAGAACTAAAAGTGATTTTTAACATATCTTTTCATGTATAAATATAATTTTTCAAATTGCGATTTATCACGGATCATTTAACGAATCATTTAAAAGTGTGTCTTCTGCTCAAGTTTGACCACGCTATGGCCTTAGCTATGAGTGTCCAAAATCTTTTAAATAGGGAAAACTCGGTTTTCTATGTAGATTTTTTTATCATAAATTTAAATTTACCCTCGCATAGAGCTTGGCAAATATTCTTTGTATTTACATGATATCCCTTATCTTGAAATGGATTGCATTCATTTATGATTTTTTATTTGAATTGAGTGTTACACGTCATTTAATTCTTTAAAATAAGTCAATTATGATTACAGTCCCATCATTATTAAGGAGGGGATTTATCATAAAAAATTATTATTGAAAGATTAATATGAATTTGATACACAAAGGATATGAATTTTAAGTTAGGGGAAACATTGTATAATGAACGCCTTAATCATTCATGGTTATCGTAAGTGTAATGTAATTATTTTTATTCTGATAAATTGCAATGGGTTTTTGTGTCCTTTTTATATATATGAATACCAAAAAAATTTAGTTTTTAATGATTGGAGTCCCCTTTTAATATGAAAAAAAATCCAACTGCTGAGGAAGCTAAAGAAGCAATACGGACTATTCTACGTTGGATTGGTGATGATCCAGATCGTGAAGGGCTTAAGGATACTCCTGAACGTGTTATTAGGTCATATCAAGAGCTTTTCGCAGGTTATAAGCAGGATCCTGTCATTCAAGATACATCCCGTTTTCATTTTGGGGAAGTTTCCAATTATAAAGGCATGGTTCTGATAAAAGATATATCTTTTTTTTCATATTGTGAGCATCATATTTTGCCTATTTGGGGAAGAATACATCTTGCATATATTCCGAAAAACAATGTTATTGGATTGTCAAAATTGATACGTATTTTGGAAATTTATTCGCGTCGTTTGCAAATACAAGAGCGATTAACAATGCAAATTGCTCATGCGATAGATCAGAGCACTGATTCTAAAGGAGCAGCCGTTCTCATCGAAGGACAACATATGTGTATGTCTATGAGAGGAATTAAACGGGACGGTTTAACTACAGTGACCACATCTTTTACAGGTGATTTTAGTAAAGATCAACAAAAAACGGATTTTTTCCTTACAGCGATCAATAAGCGGTAATAGCTATTGTATCCAATGATTTTTATATATTAAACAGATAACTTTTAAACTTCATAGATCCTAGTTCTTTTAATTTCCAATTATGATTTTATTCATTACAAGCTTAGTGCGATGAAATTATTTGTTTCAAAGAATATCTCCAGTTTAAGTAATGTTCCCGATATTATTGTTCAATGTACATTAAAATATTTATTGATATTTTTTGCGTATTACAAATAATATGCGACTGTTTTCTACTATGTATAAATAAGATATTTCACCATTAAATAGTTTCTATGAGCATATAAAATTTTAAATAGAAGAATATTATGAAGGCTGTATAAAATTTGTAATCGATAGATTCGTATTCTTAAATAACAGATTGTTAAGGTATAGAGTGTACAACTTAAAATAAGTTTAGATGATCAGAGAATTTTATCATGTATCGAGGAATCCATAATTTACAGTTTGTAGACCAGCGTGCATTTCAACGTATCAAAGTGGATTTTAAGGGTCGTTTTCTTTTATTCGACGGGACAGAATATGACTGTGTTGTAAAAGAAATATCTCCAGGAGGACTTTGTATTATTTGTGATGTTCCTGTTTGTCTTGTCGGAAAAAGATTTATTGTCTTTGTTGACAAGATAGGACGTATAGAGGGTAAAATTGTAAATTTTGATAGCAACAGAGGGTATGCTGTCAGAATCATAGATTCTGAAGATAAAAAAAGAAAATTAGCGGATAAGTTGATATGGCTGGCTAATAAAGATTATTTGCATCTTCAAGATTGTAGAGAGCATAGTCGTAATATTTCTCGAGAAGTTGAAGCGCAGTTGGTTTTAAATGATCAGACTAGGCATTCTTGTAAAGTAATAGACATATCAGAATCAGGGGTTTCTGTGGGTGTGGATTTGAAAATCAAGGTGTTTTCTGAGGTTTGGTTTAATGATATTCTTGGTCGTGTTGTAAGAAACTTCCCTGGAGGTATAGCGATAGAATTTTCTTCTATTCAAGAACCAAAAGTATTGGATCGTTTTTTATAACAAACTATTGTATTTATGCTTTTCGCAAATGTGATGATGTTTTTATAAAACTAGAAAAGCAGTAAAATAATTTTAATTATCTAAAATATTTTGTTGAAAAAAAGTAATTCTTAGGATATTCTATTCTCTAAAGTAATCTTGTATTATTACGAGGTTGACTGTTTTTATCTTTTTTAAGATATTTATCGTGTTATTATTGATTTTTTTTGGAAATATCAATGAAATTCCGTCTCTTAAAGGCATATAGGTTTTCAATAGGGGTTTGTAATGTCGCGAATTATTGAAAATAATGTGGGCGGTATAGCGTTAACATTTGATGATGTTTTATTGCGACCAGAGTTTTCGAATGTTTTGCCAGGAGATATTGATATATCTACGCAAATAGCTGATGGTTTTAAATTGAACTTGCCTATTATGTCGGCGGCTATGGATCAGGTGACAGATTCGCGTCTTGCTATAGCAATGGCACAAGCAGGAGGATTAGGTGTCATACATAGAAATTTTTCTCCTTCTGAACAAGTTTCTCAAGTACATCAAGTTAAAAAATTTGAAAGTGGGATGGTCGTTAATCCTGTTACAATTTCTCCTTGTGCTACGTTAGCCGATGCACTTTATTTAATGAAGCAGAACAGTATATCAGGTATTCCTGTTGTCGAATCTCATTCTGGAAAATTAGTCGGTATATTGACTAATCGAGACGTACGTTTCGCTTCTAATACTCAGCAAGCAGTAGGGGAGTTGATGACGCGAGATTTGATTACAGTTCAAAAAACAGTCACTCTAGAAAATGCAAAGGAAATGCTTCATAAACATCGAATTGAAAAATTACTCGTTGTTGATGATAAGGGTTGTTGTATAGGATTGGTTACTGTCAAAGATATAGAAAGATCGCGACTTAATCCAAATGCAACGAAAGATACTAAAGGGCGTTTGCGAGTTGGAGCTGCTGTTTCAGTGGCAAGGGATGTTGAAGATAGGGTAGGTCCACTTTTTGATGTAGGTGTTGATTTGGTGGTTGTTGATACCGCTCATGGACACTCTCAAAAAGTTTTAGATGCAGTAGTGGAAATTAAGAAAAATTTTCCTTCGTTGGTAGTTATGGCGGGGAATGTTGCTACCGCTGCAGGTGCCTTGGCATTGATTAATGCGGGTGCTGATATTATCAAAGTTGGGATAGGTCCTGGATCAATTTGTACAACGAGAGTTGTAACAGGAGTTGGTTTTCCACAGCTTTCTGCCATCATGGAGGTTGTTGAAGTGGCAAAAAGTGCGGGTATTGCAGTTGTTGCTGATGGAGGTATTAGATTTTCTGGTGATATTGCTAAAGCAATTGCTGCGGGTTCTTCTTGTGTGATGATAGGATCATTGCTTGCAGGTACCGATGAAAGTCCTGGTGATATTTTTCTCTATCAAGGTCGCTCTTTTAAATCTTATAGAGGAATGGGATCTATTGCTGCTATGGAAAATGGATCCGCCGCACGGTATTCTCAAGACGAAGTGAATGACGTATTAAAACTGGTGCCTGAAGGAATAGAAGGTCGGGTGCCTTATAAAGGTCCTATAGCATCAGTTCTGCATCAGATGTCAGGTGGACTTAAGTCTTCTATGGGATATGTCGGGTCCTCTAATATAGAAGAGTTTCAGAAAAAAGCACATTTTATTCGTGTTTCTGTTGCTAGTGTACGCGAGTCACATGTCCATGATGTAAAGATTACGCGTGAAAGTCCTAATTATTCTGAGACGATATAGATTTTATTTATCACGTGAAGCGTTTTTTATATTTGAATAAACATATTGAATCAACTTATCCGTATGAAAATTTATGAATTATTTTTAAGCGCTTTAGACTTGCATTGTAGCGTATTTATTTCTTGTATTATGGTTTGCGCTAACAAGCTGTCATTTTTTTTAAAAGATTTTAGAATATAATGTTCTTTTCCTTCGCGAAAAGCAGTCAATGCTATGATACGGGCTGTAACAAGATATATTTTCATGCGCAGTTCTTGTTCTGATATATCTTGTGATTTATTGGACAATATTTTAGATATTTCGTCTATTCTACAACAAATATTGCGCGTAATTTCGGTTTCTAAAGAATCTTTTTTTCTAACGGCAAACAAGTTATATCCTCATGATAACTAATTTTATAAGCGTATTACTTATTTTGAAGAAAATGAACAATATAAATGACATATAAACATCCTTCAACAACATGCAAAGTATATAAAAACGAACATATCATAAATATCCTAATTGAATTAGGATATTAAGTGTAATTCTTGTCGGTGTTTTGTGCAGGGAAGTTATATGTAAAATGCTTTTTCATCCACAGAATAATGCATTTAATTCACATTAATAAGAGCTATCTAAGTTATTTATGCTTAAAATTATTTTAACATTTTATATTATGATTTATATTTATTATTCACTCTAAAGGGGGGAAGAATATGTGTAAAGAGCAGTGTTTTGATGGCAATTTAGTGGATTTTTGAGGAGTAATATCTATGGATAAAAATACTTGTTTCAATCTTTCTTCAACGGATCTTGTTGCGTTGCTATGCAGTCGTATTTGTCACGATATCATCTCGCCAATAGGTGCAATTCATAATAGTTTAGAATTATTAGATGAGGTTGGAATTGAAGATGAAGCGATGGAACTTATGCGTGTAAGTAGTCAGAATGCTATATCTCGTCTCAAGTTTATTCGATTAGCTTTTGGTTATTCTGGATCTAATAATTCTTCAATGTGTTTGCAAGAGATTGAACAAGTTATTAAAGATTTTACTTCTATTGATAAGAGAGTCCAGGTCTCTTGGAAGAGTGATAGAAAAGATATTACTAGGCAAAGAGCAAAAATTTTACTTAATGTTTTCATGATAGCATGTTACTCACTCCCTAGGGGGGGGGATGTAAAAATATCTGTCCAGGATTCAGGGGCTGAAAATATTTTTTCTCTGCAAATAAAGGGTAATTCAGTGCGAGTTCCTGAAAAATTCGTTCATATCATAAATGGTGATGCAGATATGAAAATTGATTCACATGATGTCCAATTTTATTATGCTGCCTTGTTAGCAGATGAAAATAATATGAGGTTGGTGTATGAAACTATTGATGATCAGAATATTGTACTATTTGCGTTAGCAAAAAAATAAATAACGTATCAATGATTGTGAATAATTTGATTTTGTAGGTGTAATTTAAGATTATTATGAGAGAATTAGCTGATATTCAGAATATTAGGGGGGTGATTTTATGAATAGTCTGGTTTTAGTTGATTCTTCTCATATTGTTAGAAAAGTAGGTAAGCGTCTTTTTAGTGATTTTGGTTTTGAAGTATTTGATGCTTCTAATGTATATGAAGCGCGGGAATTATGTAAAAAAGAGTCATTGCCTGATTATTTTGTGTTGGATGAATCTCTGGAAGGTGTTTTAGATTTTATTGCTGACGTTCGAAAAATGCCTTTAAGTTCCAGTGTATTTATTTATTATCTACTCATTGAAGTGGATTTTGAAAAAATGATTGCTGGGGCTAAAGCTGGAGTAGATAGCTTTCTATTAAAGCCTTTTAACCGTGAAAATATTCAATTTGCTATGAGAGAATCGCCACAAATGCAAAAAATAAAAGATGAAAATTAATTTTGTATCGAACGAATAGCGCAATTTACATCTAAAAAATTATTAAAATGCTACAAGGAGAGAAAGGATGGTTTCTCCCCTATCCGTAGCCTACCACATTGGTCATGTATTATAATATTTACGCTGTTTCGAGATATTCGCATGATTCGTCTCTTTCACCTTCTCGCAACACATATCCACGCCCCCAGACTGTTTCAATGTAGTTTTTACCGCCAGCCGCATTGCTGAGTTTTTTACGCAACTTACAGATAAATACATCAATGATTTTTACTTCTGGTTCGTCTCTGCCGTCATACAAATGATTGAGGAACATTTCTTTAGTGAGGGTAGTGTTTTTACGTAAAGAAAGCAATTCTATCATTTGATACTCTTTCCCAGTAAGGTGAATTCTATGACCCTGAACTTCAACACTCTTAGCATCAAGATTAACCACTAAATCTCCGGTAACAATAACCGATTGGGCATGTCCTCTAGATCTACGTACGATCGCATGAATGCGTGCTACAAGCTCGTCCTTATTAAGAGGTTTGCTTATATAGTCGTCGGCTCCATATCCCAAGCCTCGCACTTTATCTTCTATGCTAGACATACCTGATAGTATACAAACAGGAGTTGAAATTTTTGCCATGCGTAAAATGCGAAGCACTTCGAATCCAGAAATATCAGGAAGATTGAGATCTAGGAGTATGATATCATAATCATAGAATTTACCAAGATCTACTCCATCTTCTCCTAGATTGGTAACATAGACATTAAAATTCTCTGACTTTAACATTAGCTCAATACTATGTGCTAATGCGCTATCATCCTCAATCAGTAAAACTCGCATTAATCATCTCCTTATAATAACATCATTTTAAGGCTAATATAAGTAAAACTAACCTTTTATAATCAGCCGAACTATGATCACCAAAGATGGATAATAAGAGAAACGGAGAAGAATGGTTATTCTATCACCTGTAAATTGTTTTTCAAGATATAAAAATTTGTCTTGTCACAATTAATTATCAATTTTTATTCGACCTTATCCATCTATGGTTAATATGTCCACCTTCATTTAATTACAAGTAGATTGTTTACTACCTTTTAACATTGGTTCCTTATTATTAACTATGCTCGTAAATGAAAGGTTACTATTTGTTAATTTAAGAGCTCTAGTTTTCATTTTTTTTAATTTTTTACATTAAATTTTTTTAAATGTGGCGATTGAAACAGCATTTTGCCGATGGAGTACGATATATTATGAGATTGAGAGAACAAATAAATGGTTTGAAAGGTTTTCGATTGAATGAGAAGAATCGTCAATTGCAACAATTAAGAGCAACTATATTAGAGTTTAGAAGAATAGTTGATAATTTAGAAAAGCAAATCGCAATAGAAGAAAGGCAAGTCGGTATTTATGATAAGAACCATTTTGCATATCCTATTTTAGCGAAATCTGCCCGTCAAAGAGCTGACAATCTTCTTATTTCAATTAGAGATCTTTTGTTGCGACAAAAAATGTTGGAAGATAGTTTGGAAACAACATCAGATGGTGATGAATAGATTATACAAAAGTGCCTATGATCGGTGAATAAAATTTCAAGGACGGACTTGTCGACTTCATTGGAGTGATTCGGACAGTGTGTTATAATTTTACTGTTCTAGATTGGTATCATTTGAATACTATTGTATATTTTTACTATTTTATTATTGATTTTTCTGTATTTTCTACTCTCGATACTTTTGTACTTGAGTTGTGCGCAACCCTTCCAGACCTGCTGTACTGATGTTTGCCACGAGAGAAATTCTTCTACTGAATACTATTGTATATTTTTACTGTTTTATTATTGATTTTCTCTGTGTTGTCTACTCTCGATACTTTTGTACTTGAGTTGTGCTCAATCCTTCCAGACCATGCTGTACTGATGTTTGCCACGAGAGAAATTCTTCTACTGAATACTATTGTATATTTTTACTATTTTATTATTGATTTTCTCTGTGTTTTCTATTCTCGATACTTTTGTACTTGAGTTGTGCGCAATCCTTCCAGACCATGCTGTACTGATGCTTGCCACGAGAGAAATTCTTCTACTGAATACTATTGTATATTTTTACTATTTTATTATTGATTTTTCTGTATTTTCTACTCTCGATACTTTTGTACTTGAGTTGTGCTCAATCCTTCCAGACCATGCTGTACAATTGATGTTTGCCACGAGAGAAATTCTTCTACGGTAAGAGTATAGATCTGGCATGCTTCTTCAAGGCTTAGTAAGCCGCCCTGTACTGCAGCGACAACTTCTGCTTTTCTTCTAACGACCCATCTTTCTGTATCAGGAGAAGGGAGGTTTGCCATAGTAAGAGGACTTCCATCTGGGCCTATTACATATTTCATATGGGACTGTATTTTTTCTGTCATCGTTATCTCTATAATTAAAGACCAATAAATATCGTATATTATAGTATATTAGATTTAATGAACATCTAATTTTAGGGTCGTAAAAATGAATAAAATCATGAAAAAAAAAGGTTTTTATGCTACATTTTGTATTGTATTATTTTATACATGCATATTCTTGCAATAAATTATTACTATATCTCTAATTTATACAGTATTTAAAAACAAACAATTCTATGTGTTAGTGTTCTAAAAATGCTATGATCCAGTATTAATAAATAAGATTGAATTTTATATTTTTATATGTTAGGTCGATATTCCGTTTTAATTTTACTATATTGTATTTTGAGCAAGATAGGCGCTACCATCATGGTATATTTTATTTGTAAAATATTTCGTGGCGATCTTTTCTCAATGGGCTTTGATGTTATGAAGTAAAACAAAGAATGGATTTGTAAGGAAGATGCCGTGGAATTATTTTTTTCTTACGTTCAATTTATATCTAAACAGTGGATTGTCATATCATGTTAAAATTTTTCTCAAAGTTAAATAAATACGATAAGTTGTTATGTATTCTGGCTATGGTATATCCTATTGCTCTCATGTTTTTCTTTGGTGCGAATAAAGCTCAGCGGTATATCGATAATATGGGGATTCAGATTCTTATATATGTGATGCTTGCATGGGGTTTAAGTATTGTTGTGGGATCTGCTGGATTATTCAGTCTTAATTGCGTTGTTTCGTATGCAGTAGGCGCATATTCTTACGTTATATTAGGGAAATATTACGATATATCCCCATGGTTATTAGTTCCCTTATCTTCTATTATTTCCGGCGCATTTGGTATAGTTCTAGGATTGCCTTCTCTGAAATTTCGAGGAGATTATTTGGCTATTGCAACTTTGGTTATGTCGGAAGTTTTTCAGAATATTTTGATACATTGGAAGTCAATAACTAATGGAAAAATGGGTTTATATGTTTCCGATCATTTGGTGTTTTTTGGAGTAAATCTTAGATCATGTACAAATTTTTTCCGATATCCGTCTTCTCTTTTCATTTATAAGACCTTTATGTATTATGTTCTACTGATTTTATGCTTCTTGTTAGCATGGACTATTCTGTGGTTGCGTCGTACATTCATTGGTAATGCTTGGAGAACAATTAGAGATAATCAAAGGGCTTTTTTATCTTTTAATACAACAATCATTTTTGCCAAATTATCTGCATTTGCTGTAAGTTCTATGTTTGCAGGAATCGCAGGGTCTTTTTTTGCTGCATCGCAAAAGATTATATCTCCCGATATGTTTAAGTTTTCTGAGAATATAATAATAATATCTCTTGTTTTTCTTGGAGGAATGACTTCTCTTTCGAAAATTTCTAAAGCTGCAATAATTGTTGTTGGTGGAATAGAGTTTTTTTGTGGGTTTGATTTCTATTATTTAAATTCATTATTGAAATTTGATTGCTCGTTTAATACACGCCATACTGTTTTGATGATTGTTTCGTTGTTCTTAGTGATAGTATTGAGATCTCATTCTTTACTCAGATTGCGTCATCCTTCTCCTTTCGTAGATTTGAAGAAGTAATGATTGAGTCATTTTCTTGAATATTATTGGTATGATGTTCTTTTTTGATTTTCAGAATGTGTAAATATACAGTATTGTTTTTGATGAGAGGCGTTTCTATTTTATCAATATGGGTGTTTTTTTAGTATGCGTTTTTGATTGAGTGTACATTATTGTCTGTAATAATATTTATATGATGAAATGCATTTATGGATAAAAATAAAAAAAACGCGTATTTTTGCATTACTTGATTATTTTAAGAGATTCTTGTTGTAAATATTTCTTGGTATATCGATTTTCTATATTAAGGGATGATCTTTCCTTTTGAATAAGAAGTATGGTAGGATTGGGTACGTTTTTATTTATTATCTGTCGTTGCTCTTTTACGTGATTGTTATTTGAGTTTGTGTGCATGTTTTATAGGTTGTTTTTCCCCCTATAATACAATTCATGGATTATTTGGTTGGGGTTTTAGATGCAAGTTATTGAAAAATTTTCAGAAGGATTAAAAAGAGAGTTGGATGTGATTGTGCCATCCAGTCGGGTGACTGATGTTTTTGATAAGCGCATAGAAGATATAAAAAGTAAGGCTAACATTAAGGGTTTTCGTCCAGGAAAAGTTCCTGTATCCCATATTAAATCAATGTATGGAAAATCTATCCTATCTGAAATTATTGATGAAATGATCAAGGAAATTGTTCCTGAAGTTTTATCTCAAAGAGATGAAAGAGCCGCTATGCGACCAAACATCGCTATTAATGAAGGGGAAGATGACGTAACTTCTCGTTTGATAGAGGGATCTGTAGATTTGAAAATTAGATTGCTCTATGATGTACTTCCGAAGATTGAAATTGATTCTTTTGATGATTTGCAGATAACTCAAGATGTTTGTGAAGTTAGTGAAGAAGAAATTGATAAACAAATGGTTGAAATTGCCAAAAATAATCTTGTGTTTGAAGTGAAAGAAAAACAAGCTGAAATTGGCGATCAAGTTAACATAGACTATACCGTATCTGCTGATAATACCATTCTTAAAGATCATTCCAAGAAAAATCTTCAATGTATTGTAGGTTCTGAAGCTCTTTTCTCCGAAACAACAGATATGTTGATAGGTCTGAAGGCCGGAGATAAAAAAGAAATAGAGCGTTTGTTCCCAGAAGATCACTCTATTAAAGATTTAGCTGGGAAGAAAGTTATACTGAGTTTTTCTATTAATGCGGTTTCTTCTCCTCTTCCTATAGTGATAAATAATGATTTAGCTGTTAGATTAGATTTTGAATCAGAGACTGCTATGAGAGATTTGTGTTCTCAAAAAATAAAACAGCATTCTGAATTTGTAATACGACAAAAAGTTAAGCGTCAGGTTCTAGATTACATAAGCAATAAGTATACATTCGATGTTCCAGAATCCTTGGTAGAAAATGAATATAATAGTATCTTACAAAAAATACGACTCGAAATGAATGCTTCTGGTCAAAACTCAGAAAATGCAGATCCTATTAAGGAAGAGGATGTGCAAGATTATCGTATGTTAGCAAATCGTCGTGTTCTAACAGGGATTGTTTTGGGAACAATAGGTGAAAAGAACAGTATAGATGTTACAGAAGAAGAGATGCAATCAGCTCTCTATCAGCAATTGCAGCGTTTCCCAGGTCATGAGAAAAAAATGCTTGAGTATTTTCAAAAACATCCCAATGCTGTTGCTGAATTGCGGGCTCCAATTTTTGAGGAAAAAGTTATTGATTGTATATTAAAAAATGCGCAAATCATAGAGAGAAAAGTGACTGTAGATCAATTGTTTAAAGATTCCGCTGAATCCTCTAAAGAAGAATTGTCTGAGAAAAGTTCATAATATTAATCTCTTTCAAATGAATTATTTGTTTACAGATATTGATTGTTATGTATAATGATAAATTAAAACCTTCTAATAGATATTTATCTTATTTAACAAAATATTATTTGGTTTTATTTTATCATTTCAATTTTTATAGTTATTTATTTTATGCTGGTTTTATAGTTATTTATTTTATGCTGGTTAGTTATTTTAAGGTGTTTTTTAATGCTTTTTTCAAAGGTTTTATCCATTGCGCGTGTATTTAAAAAGGCAATGTGTCCATATAAAAGAGAAAGTTGGCTACGTGCTTTTTGTTCTGGATATTTAGAAATAAAGTATAGATACAGGGCAGAAGCTAGTCCTGTTCTGTCTGCTCCAGATTTACAGTGTATTAGAAGTGGTTTAGGGGCCTTGTGAAAAATGGATATCAGTTGTTTGATTTCTTTCTTATTTAACTCTTTAGTAGCAGATATAGGGAAATCTATCAATTCTATTCCTAGATTTTTTGCAGTATTTTTTTCTTCCTCATACCAAGGTGTATCGTTTTTTCCTCGTAGATTCAGAATAGATTTAAGACAATGTTCTTTCCACATATATTTTATAAATACACTGTTGGGTTGTGCAGATCGGTATACTTCTTCTGGTACTAGTACATGAAAGTTTTGCGTACAAGTGGTCACTGTGAAACAAAATATTCCTATTAAAATAGGGCAAGTGACTAATATTCCTATCACAAAACGACGGGTAATTTTTTTGCTTTTAATCATATGATTCTAGATCCTTTAAAACTTATAAAATTATCTTTGCCAATAATGATATGATCATGAACAGTAATATTAAGCGGACTAAGAGTCGCTATAATATTGTTAGTCATGCTAATATCGGCGCTTGATGGATTGGGATTCCCGCTTGGATGATTATGCACCAATATTATAGATGTTGCAGAAAGATCTAAACAACGTTGGACAATTTCTCGTAGATATACGGGAACAAAATCTATTGTTCCCTTACTCTGCACTTCATCTGCAATCAAAACATTATGTTTATTGAGAAATAATATGCGGAGTTGTTCACGTTCTTCGTGGGCTAATGTTGTTTTACAGTAATCCAGTAGAGTTGGCCAAGAATCAAGAATCTTTTTATTGATTAATTTACTTTTTAAAATGCGTTGAGATGCAACTGATATTAATTTGATCTCAACTGCCACGTTCTGATCAATTCCGTTAATTTCTTGTAAAAGATGTAATGGAGCTCCAAACACACCTCCTAATGTTCCAAAGCGTTTTAAAAGGGCTTTGGCAATAGATTTGGTGTCTTTACGTGGAATAAGCCTAAAAAGAATTAATTCTAATATCTCATAATCTGCTAATGCGTTTTCTCCTTTCTGAATAAATCGATCTCACAGACGATTGCGATGTCCAATATAGTCAGGATTTTTTGAAGATAATTTGTTCATCAGGAAACCTTTCAATTATAAAATTTATTGAATAGGAGGAATCCCTGGTCTTCCTAAGTCATTGGGAGATAATGTGAAAATTTCGTATCCTTCTTTAGTAATGCCAATTGTATGCTCATATTGTGCAGACAAAGATTGATCGCGTGTAACTGCAGTCCATCCATCGGAAAGTACCTTGACAGCAGATCCTCCTATATTGAGCATTGGTTCAATGGTAAATACCATTCCCTCTTGAATTTTTCCCTCAGAAGGAAAAGAAGGATTATAGAAATGTAGGATTTCTGGTTTTTCGTGAAAACACTTTCCTATGCCATGTCCGCAAAAAATTTCCACAACAGAGTAGTTTTGACTACGGGCATATTTTTGTATCGCTTTTCCGATCTCTTCTATGTTGTCATTTAATTTAATTGCAGCGATTCCTTTATAAAGTGATTCATATGTAACTTGAAGTAGTCTTTCTGCTGCTCTTTTGATTTTTCCTACTGGATACATACGGCTACTGTCACCATGCCAACCATTGAGAATATAAGTAACATCGACATTAACAATATCTCCCTCACGTAGTGGTTTATTAGAAGGTATGCCATGGCACACAACATGATTGATGGACGTACAACATGATTTTCTATAACCGCGATAATTGAGAGTCGCAGGGATCGCATTATTTTGCATTCCAAATTTCAAGACGAAATCATTGATTTGATCAGTTGTTGTTCCTGTTTTTATAATAGATGTTAATGAATCAAGACAACGAGCAACTAATTTACATGCGTTTCGTATACCCTGAAGCTCTTCTGGAGTATAAATGTTGATGAGTTTCGGTTTTCTAAATGAAGAAGGTAGCATAACTTTTGTTGTCCATTAGAAAAGATTGACAAATATTGTTCTACACGAAATTTAGCACATAGTACATTATCATTTTTAGATGTCATGGATATTTTATTATTTAACATTGCTATTTATAGTTATATAACAAACATAGCGCAACCTTGCTGTGCATATTTCGCCAATATCCATAAAATTTTGTGTATCATAAAAGGCATTAATTTCTTTTTAAAGAAAAAATATTAATATTAATACATATATTATATATACCGATAACATGTTTATACAAAAAATTAATTAATTAATTAATTAATTTTTATGCTAGCAATTCGCTGATACTTTATTTGTTAATACTTTGATAATAGCGATAATAAATCATCATTTTAATTTTTAAAAAGTAAATACGATTTTTTGCACATCATTTATAGCAATCTGGTATTCATATATCGTGATGAATTTTATTCTGAGATATTGTCAGATTCGTTCTGTTATAGAAAGCAATTGTATTATAAATCAAATCATAAAAGACAAAAAAATTATGGTGTATTTTAAAAATTAAGGGAAATATTTATGTTTATTTTGACAAATATTTCTATAAATCATTGATTTTATGGGAATAATTGTATTGTATCTTTTAAAAAATAAAAGGAAGAACAGTATGAATCCTTTGCTAATAGACAATAAAAATATTTAGTTAT